>NZ_JCAMOT010000009.1:0-273447 GCF_059512425.1 Bradyrhizobium sp. Leo78 | reverse complement strand
CATCAACCCGCCCTGCCGCCTCAAGCGGCGGGCACCTGTCCCTGATTATCGTGTCTCACGATAAGGGTGCACTTCAGCAGATCTTTCCTGCTTGATCTCGCGTGTTGGTCCAGTGCTTGCTCTTTCGGTCGGCGCATTTTTATTTGAACCAACGCCCCCCCGCGCGAGAACCACTATTTGCTGACGAGAGGCAGTTGCGTAGCTCAGCGTAGAAATCGGCGGGGCTCGTACTTTCATCCGTGAGCGCTGGGCGGTCCCCAAAAGGCCCAAGACATCGGTGGCCTGCAGTCAGCTCTTGCGTTTAACGGCCTTCCTCGCGCTGCGAGCTTTCGAGGCGGGTGCGCAATAGGCTGTAGCGTCAGCTGCGACCAAGCTGCAGAGCTCGGGATGTCCGTCGCAGCAGTCGTTGACCAGGAAGGTGATCAACGACCGCATGCCCTCGACCTTTGAGCGGTAAACGATTGTGCGGCCCTCGCGCGTACTGCGGAGCAACCCCGCACGCACCAAGATGGCCAGATGTGATGACAGAGTGTTATGCGGTGCGCCAATGGTTTCGGCGATCACGCCGGCAGTGATACCGACTGGCTCGTGCTTGATGAGCAGTCTAAAGATCGCCAAGCGCGTGGGCTGAGCAAGTGCAGCAAGAGCGGAAATCGCGTGGGGCTCGGAGAGCGGGTCTTGGACTGACCGGGTGCTAGCGTGGCTGGCAGCGGCCAGCATCGATTTCCGCATTCCGTAGTCTCCGCGCGACTCAGCCAGTTGCCTCATGTTTAACCCACAGATTAAGTGACAAGCCAGCACGTTTCGACTATTGAATATGTCGAGACGTCTCGACACATCGTAGCCCATCGATGTGACGGGCATGCGACATAAGAACAGCGAGCGCTCCGGCCGGTAGGCGTACCGGTCCGATCTCGAGGAAACACCCGCCAGTAGGCGTACTGGCGAACCCGAGGAGCATTCACCATGTCGCGCTGCGATCGTATGGTCGACGTCGGCCGCCGTCGCTTCATGAGCGGGGCGGGTCTCGCCGCCGCCGGCGTTGCCGTTACCTCAATCACACCTCTTCCGGCTCAAGCCGCGACCGGAGCCGCGAGGGTGGACTATCCCGTGAGTCGACTGGCCAACATCAAGGATCTCAAGCTCAACGAGCCGCTGAACGTCTCCTATCCCGACGACAAGGCTCCTGGCGTGCTCTTGAAGCTCGGCAAGACCGTGCCAGGCGGGGTAGGTGCCGAAGGCGATATCGTTGGCTTTACGACGATATGCCCGCACAAGGGCTATCCCCTCAATTACAGCGCGGCCGATCGGACCATGAACTGTCCCGGCCACTACTCTCGCTTCGACTGCGAGGCCGGCGGTCAACAGATCTGGGGACAGGCCACGCAGAACCTCCCGCAATACCTGCTGCGCGTCGACGACAAGGGCGACGTCTACGCCGAAGGCGTGGACGAACTGCTGTACGGTCGGCTTTCCAACGTGCTCTGAGGGGAGGAAGGGTCATGGCCTACAAGCGTCAAATCGACCGGCTTCCGATCATCCCGGCGGATGCCAAGGAATTCAACGTTACCTGCCATTACTGCATCGTGGGCTGCGGCTATAAGGCTTACACTTGGGCTGCCAGCAAACAGGGTGGCACGGCTCCAGGTCAAAACAAATTTGGTGTCGACCTTTCAAAGCAACAGGCCGCTGAAACCGAAGCCTGGTACTCGCCTGCGATGTACAACATTGTCCGCCAGAACGGTCAGGACGTGCACATCGTAATCAAGCCTGACAAGAACTGCGTCGTGAACTCGGGGCTGGGCTCGATACGCGGCGCGCGTATGGCCGAGATGAGCTATTCGCAGCAGCGCAACACGCAGCTGCAGCGCCTCACGGACCCCATGGTCTGGCGCTACGGGCAGATGCAGCCCACCAGTTGGGACGATGCGCTTGACCTCGTCGCGCGCGTCACTGTCGCGGTGATGAATGACATGGGCGAAGACGGCGTGTTCGTCTCGGCGTTCGACCATGGCGGCGCCGGCGGCGGGTACGAAAACACCTGGGGCACTGGCAAGCTCTATTTCAGCGCGATGAAGATCAAGAACATCCGCATCCATAACCGTCCTGCCTACAATTCTGAGGTTCACGCCACGCGCGACATGGGCGTCGGTGAGCTCAACAACTGCTACGAGGATGCCGAGCTCGCGGACACGATCGTGGCGGTCGGGACCAACGCGCTCGAAACCCAGACCAATTATTTCTTGAATCACTGGATTTCGAATCTGCGCGGAACGTCGCTCGACAAGAAGAAGGCCGAGTTCGGCTCCGAGCCAATGGAGCGGGCCAAGGTCATCATTGTCGATCCGCGTCGAACGGTGACGGTCAATGCCTGCGAGGTCGAAGCCGGCAAGGACAACGTCATGCACCTGGCGATCAATTCCGGCACGGATCTCGCGCTGTTCAATGCGTGGATGACCTATATCGCGGACAAGGGCTGGGTTGACAAAGCCTTCATCGAGGCCTCGACGACCAACTTCGACCAGATGAAGGCCGCCAACAGGATCAGCTTGGAGGACACGGCTAGGATAACCGGTCTAAGCACCGATCAAATTCGTAAGTCCGCGGAATGGATCGCGCAGCCGAAGGCGGGCAACGCGCGACGCCGCACGATGTTCGCGTATGAGAAGGGCCTGATCTGGGGCAACGACAATTACCGTACGAACGGCGCTCTGGTGAACGTCGCGCTCGCAACCGGCAATATCGGCCGGCCGGGCGGCGGATGCGTCCGCATGGGAGGACATCAGGAAGGCTATTCCAGGCCTCCGGATGAGCATGTCGGCCGACCGGCGGCCTACGTCGACAAGCTATTGATGGAGGGCAAAGGCGGCGTGCATCACATCTGGGGATGCGATCACTACAAGACGACGCTGAACGCCTTCAAATTCAAGCAGAACTACAGGAAACGGACCGACATGGTGAAGGACGCCATGATGACGGTGCCGTACGGCGATCGCGACGCCGTGGTCAAGGCGATCACGGACGCGATCAAGAAGGGAGGCATGTTCGCCGTCGATGTCGACATCGTCCCCACGAAGATCGGCGAGGCCTGCCACGTGTGGTTGCCCGCCGCAACATCCGGGGAAGCCAATCTAACGTCGATGAACGGCGAGCGTCGCATGCGCCTGACCGAAAAATACATGGACCCGCCGGGGCAAGCGATGCCGGACTGTCTGATCGCTGCGCGGATCGCCAACAACATAGAGCGGGTTCTGCGCGAGCAAGGCAAGACGGAAGCGGCCGACAAGTTCAAGGGCTTCGACTGGAAGACCGAAGAAGACGCTTTCATGGATGGCTATCACCAACATGAAAAAGGCGGCGAGTTCGTCACCTACGCGCGTTTGCGCGCTATGGGGACGAACGGCTTCCAGGAGCCAGCCGTCGGGCTCGACACCACCGGTGTTGTTGCTGGCGGCACGTCGACCGGCGTAACAACCGGAGAAGTCTTGAAGGGCCCTGCCATTGAAGGGGCGCGTGGAAAGGAGCCTGTCCTGAAGTCGGGTGCTGCATCATCCCCGGCTGCCTCGCCGGCTTCGGGCGGCGTCGAGCGTATTCTCGGCACGAAACGGTTGTACGCCGACGGCAAATTCAACAGCAAGGATGGCAAGGCCAAGTTCATGGAGACGGCGTGGCGCGGCCTGCAGGCGCCGGGCAAGGAAGCCGAGATGAAGAAGTTTCCATTCCTCATCAACAACGGGCGTGCCAACGTCGTCTGGCAGAGTGCGTATCTCGACCAGGACAATGAGCTCGTGATGGATCGGATGCCATATCCCTACATCCAGATGAACCCGACAGACATGAACGAGCTTAAGCTTAACCCGGGCGATCTGGTCGAGGTGTTCAACGACAATGGCTCCACGC
Source organism: Bradyrhizobium sp. Leo78 (assembly GCF_059512425.1). NCBI lineage: Bacteria > Pseudomonadati > Pseudomonadota > Alphaproteobacteria > Hyphomicrobiales > Nitrobacteraceae > Bradyrhizobium > Bradyrhizobium sp. Leo78. Next base: position 269,547 of record NZ_JCAMOT010000009.1, on the reverse strand, counting down.
AGGCCATGGTGTATCCGACGCCGACGGCCAAACCGAAGCAGACGTTCATGATGTTCGCATATCCGACCGGCGTCCAAGGCAACGTGGTGTCGGACGGGGTGAACGAGTTCATCATCCCGAACTACAAGCAGACCTGGGCCAACATTCGCAAGCTCGCGGACGCACCGGAAGGCGTGAAGCATCTGAGCTTCAAGTCTCTCGATTACCAGGCCTAGATTAGGCATCGAAAGCCCCGGCCTCGGCCGGGGCTTCTACCCTATGCTCGCGCACGCTCTGTTAGGGAGAGCAATCTTCACAGGGCTCTTTCCAAAGCCAGCCGTTCCTGCAGCTTTGTCGCCTGTTCCTTCCGTTCGCTGTACCTGTCGGTAAGATAGCCAGAGCAATCGCGCGTCAGCAGCGTGAACTTCACCAGTTCCTCCATGACGTCGACGACACGGTCGTAGTAGGGCGACGGCTTCATGCGTCCAGCATCGTCGAACTGCTCGTATGCCTTCGCCACCGATGACTGGTTCGGGATCGTGATCATGCGCATCCAACGCCCGAGCACGCGAAGCTGGTTGACGGCGTTGAAGGACTGCGAGCCACCGCTGACCTGCATGACGGCCAGCGTCTTGCCCTGCGTCGGACGAACGGCGCCGATCGCAAGCGGGATCCAGTCGATCTGGGCCTTCATGATGCCGGTGATGGCGCCGTGCCGTTCCGGGCTGCTCCAGACTTGGCCTTCGGACCAAGCCGAGAGTTCGCGCAGTTCGGTCACCTTGGGGTGATCGGCGGGCGCATCGTCCGGCAGCGGCAGACCCGAAGGGTTGAAAATCCGGCATTCGGCACCGAACATCGCCAGCAGGCGGGCAGCCTCTTCCGCCAGCAAGCGGCTGAACGAGCGCTCGCGCAGCGAGCCGTACAGCAACAGGATTCGCGGCCTGTGCCTGGACGGCTCCGGCCATAGTTTCCGAGAATCGGGAAGCAAAATCGCCGCGGGGGCGAGATTCGGAAGGTCCGCCACCTTAGCCATCGATAATTTCGCCGTCTTCCTTAATGAAGCGCCCGATGGGCGTCGGGAGCAGATCCAGCACCGCTTCCGAGGGGCGGCACAATTTGACGCCTTTCGGGCTCACCACGATCGGACGGTTGATCAGGATCGGATGGGCCAGCATCTGATCGATGAGCTCGTCGTCGGTCCACTTCGGGTCGTCCAGACCGAGTTGATGAAACGGCGTTCCCTTCTCGCGCAGAAGCGCACGAACGGGAATGCCCATCTCCTTGACGAGTTCGACCAGCCTTTCACGGGAGGGCGGCGTTTTCAGGTACTCGATGATGGTCGGCTCGACCCCGCTCTGACGGATCATCGCGAGCGTGTTGCGGGACGTGCCGCAATCCGGGTTGTGATAGATGGTGATGGTCATTGCGAAGTCTCCGCAATAGGTACAGGTCCACGGACCGCCGGCCTTCCGAGCAGCCAGTTCATCAGCAGCGAAGCGAGCAGCGCGCCGAGCAACTCGGCGACGATAAAGCCTGGCAGATCGATAGGCCGGATTCCGGCGAACGTGTTGGTTAGCGAACGCGCGATCGCCACAGCGGGATTGGCGAACGAGGTGGAAGCCGTGAACCAGTATGCTGCGGTGATGTAGAGGCCAACGAGCCATGGGACGGCATTTCGCTGAAACCGGATGCCGGCCAGGATGGTGGCGACCAGGCCGAAGGCGGCGACGGCCTCCGCGAACCATTGAGCACCGCCGGTGCGGACCTTCGTCGAGAAGTCGATCAGCGGCAGTCCGAACATCAGATGCGCGGCGATCGTTCCGCCGATGCCGCCAGCGATCTGCGCGACCAGGTAGAGCGCGGCCTCGTTGACCGGCAGCTCGCGTTTGCCGGTGAAGACAAGCGTCACAGCGGGGTTGAAGTGGGCGCCGGAGATCGGACCGAGCACGGTGATCAGGACCACCAGGATAGCCCCCGTCGGCAAGGTATTGCAGAGAAGCGCAAGAGCGACGTCCTTGGTCAGCGTTTCGGCCATGATGCCGGATCCGACCACGGTGGCGACGAGAATGCCTGTGCCGAGCGCTTCGGCCGCCAGACGCCGCGAAAGGTCGAACGTGTCCATCAGCCGGCCTTCGGCGTTGGACGTGTCGCGCCCTCGGAACGTCCGATCTCGCGCAGCTTGGTGCCGAGCGAAAGCTTGTCGATGCTCCTCAGCGGGAGGCTGGTGAACGTGCCGATCCGGTTTTTGAGGTAGCGAAACGCGGTCATGAACGCAGCCTGCTTCTCAAGCTCCGTGCCCTGGGCCTCGGCGGGATCCTCGATGCCCCAGTGCGCCGTCATCGGCTGGCCTGGCCAAACTGGGCACGTCTCGCCAGCGGCGTTGTCACAGACGGTGAAGACGAAATCCATCACCGGCGCATCGGAAGCGGCGAACTCGAGCCAGCTCTTCGAGCGCATGCCATCGGTCGGATAATCGAGGCTCTCGAGCGTGTGCAGCGCCAGTGGGTGCACTGCGCCCTTCGGTGCGCTGCCGGCGGAAAAAGCCCGGAAGCGATCGGCTCCATCCTTCCGCAGGATCGATTCCGCCAGGATCGAGCGCGCCGAGTTGCCGGTGCAGAGGAACAGGACGTTGTAGAGGTTGTCAGCCACGGGTTCGCTCCTTTCGTTTGGGAGAACAGCAGGACTGCAGGCTTTCCACGACCGGCGCGCAGACCTCCTGCCGGCCGCCGCAGCAATCCCGGAGCAGGAACAAAGCGATGTCGCGGAATTCAGCCAGATTGGCGCGGTAGACGATCGAACGGCTGTGCCGCTCAGACGTCACCAGCCGCGCGCGGGTTAGAATGGACAGATGGGCCGACAACGTGTTCGGCGGAACTTCCAATAGGCGGGCAAGATCGCCGGCCGCAAGGCCGTCAGGTTCGTGCCTGACTAATGTCCGGAAGGCCTCCAGACGAGTCGATTGTGAGAGGGCGGCGAGAGCCAATACGGCTTCTTCAGTTTCCATATATCCAGACTTGTGGAAATATTGGACAGAGTCAACCCCAAATCTAACGCCCAAGGTGGACTCATCCTCTATTTCCAAAATACTAGAAATATAGTTTGACAAAAACGCTGTTCGCGCCCATGGTTTGGCCCATGAAGATCGACGACGCAGCATCGCGCCTTGAAGCGCTGGGAAACCCAACCAGGTTGAAGATCTATCGCGCGCTGGTGCGCGCCGGGCGGGCCGGGATGCCGGTCGGGCGCCTCCAGGAGCGGCTCAAAATCCCGGCCTCGACGCTCTCGCACCACGTCAAGGGCCTCGTTTCCGTCGGCCTGATCTTCCAGGCGCGCGAAGGCACGACGTTGGTTTGCCACGCTGAATACGAGACGATGCAGGGCTTGGTGGATTTTCTCGTGGCCGAGTGCTGCATCGACGAGACGCAATGCAAAAAAGCCCAGACGGCGGCCTGATTTTTTTGCCCAGTCATTCGGTAATTCTAGAGAGATAGGAGCAGCCTATGAGCGCGCGAAAGACAGTCGCAATCATCGGGGCCGGTCCCGTGGGCCTGGCCGCCGCGGCGCATGTGCTGGAACGCGGCATGACGCCGGTCGTGATCGAGGCTGGGCCCGAGGCAGGACATGCGGTCGGCCAGTGGCGGCACGTCCAGCTATTCTCGCCCTGGGAATACAACGTCGACCGGGCCGCCGCCCGGCTGCTCGCCCCGACGGGCTGGAATTCGCCTGATCCACAGGTCTACCCGACTGGCGGCGAACTCCTGGAACAATACCTGGCCCCGCTCGCGACCCGCACGGCGCTGAAGGATGTGATCCGCACATCGAGCCGTGTCACCGCTGTTTCCCGTGTCAGCTTCGACAAGGCGAGGACGAAGGGCCGAGAGGCGGCTCCATTTGAGATACGATACCAGAACGGCAAGGGGCCCGAGACCTTTCGTGCAGATGCCATCATCGATGCCTCCGGAACGTGGTTCTCGCCGAATCCCGCCGGCGCCAACGGCCTTCCGGCGATTGGCGAACGGGAGGCCCAAGCGAAGATCGCCTACGGCATGCCGGACGTGCTCGGCAAAGACCGCGAGCGTTACGCCGGCAAAGCCGTCGCCGTGCTTGGCGCGGGACACTCGGCGATCGGTACCCTCACTGACTTGGCCACCTTGTCCCGCCAGGTGCCGGGCACCCGCGCGATCTGGCTTCTTCGTGGCAATGATCCGGCCAAAGCCTTCGGAGGCGGCGCGAACGACAAGCTGGCCGCACGCGGTGAACTTGGCGCCCGATTCGCCTCTCTGGTAGCGTCAGGCCGAGTGCAGGTTGAGGCCGAATTTTCCGTCTCGGCGATCTCGCCGAGTGACGGCCGGCTTCGGATCGCCGCCTCGTCGGCCTGCTGCGGACGCAGCGTCGTCGCTGATGAACTGGTCATTGCAACCGGCTTCCGCCCGGACCTCGCTTTCCTGAGCGAGATTCGGCTTCGGCTCGATCCAGCAATCGATGCGCCAGTCGCGCTCGCGCCGTTGATCGATCCCAACGAGCACTCCTGCGGCACCGTGCGCCCGCACGGCGCTCGGGAGTTGCAGCAGGACGATCCAGGGTTCTACCTAGCCGGCATGAAATCCTACGGACGCGCCCCAACCTTTTTGATGATCACCGGGTACGAACAGGTGCGATCTATCGTCGCCGATATTGCTGGCGACAAGCAAGCGGCCGAGCGCGTCGAACTCGAACTCCCCGAAACCGGTGTCTGCACGCGCGGCGGCGTTGAGGGCGGGGCCGCAGCATCCGGCTGCTGCGGCGGAGCCGCACCCGCCGGCATCGACGCCTGCTGCTCCGACGATGCCATCGCGAAGGCCGCCGGCAAGTCCGGCTGCGGCTGCTCCTGAAGGTCGCTGGCGTGGACGGACAACGCTTGCGGGTGGTCGCCGCCCTCGGGACCGCCCAAACACTAGCCTGGGGATCGAGCTATTATCTGCCTGCGATCCTGGCAGATCCGATCGCCCGCGATCTCGGCGTTTCGAGCAACTGGTTCTTCGCGGCCTTCTCGGCGTCGCTGGTGATTTCCGGACTGCTCGGCCCCCGCGTCGGCCGCGAGATCGACCGCGTCGGAGGGCGGCAGGTACTCTGCGCCTCCAACGTGGTTCTCGCCACTGGGCTCGCGCTGCTCGGTTCCTCGTCGTCGGTGTGGATGATGTCGGGGGCATGGCTCCTGCTCGGCATTGGCATGGGCCTCGGACTCTACGATGCGGCCTTCGGCGCGTTGGGACGCATCTACGGCAGCGACGCACGCGCCTCGATCACCGGCATCACGCTGATTGCCGGCTTCGCCAGCACCGTCGGCTGGCCGCTGAGTTCATTGGGGCTAGAGACGATCGGTTGGCGGGAAACCTGCTACGCTTGGGCGATCGCGCACATCATTATCGGTCTACCCCTCAATCTCGCGCTGCCCAAAGCGGCAAAACAGGTCTGCTCAGAAGGACCAGTGGCGAAGCCACACATTCCGATCGATCGGACCATGGTGTTGCTATCATTCGCGTTTGCGGCCGCATGGACGGTAACATCGGCGATGGCGGCGCATCTGCCGCGGATCGTCGAAGCGTTCGGCGCGACACCCGCACAGGCGGTGTTTGCGGGCATGATGATCGGACCCGCCCAAGTCGCAGCCCGTGTAACGGAAGCGAGCCTGCTTAATCGCTTTCACCCACTCGTCTCAACAAGGCTTGCCTGCATCACTCATCCGATCGGAGCGTGCGTAATCGCAATTTTCGGCGGTGGCGCCGCCGCTGCCTTTGCCCTATTGCATGGCGCCGGCAATGGTATTCTGACGATTGCACGAGGGACGCTCCCGCTGGCGATCTTCGGACCAGAAAACTACGCGTACCGTCTTGGATTGATCGGCGCGCCATCCCGTATCTGCCAAGCATTAGCACCCGTTGGCTTCGGGCTGCTTATAGATAGCCTGGGCCGATCGGTGGTGATTGTCTCGGCGGGACTAAGTCTTTCGGCTCTAATAGCACTCATCTCGCTCTCACAATTCTCGTCGGCTAAGACCAGAGCGCAGCCGCCCATTGCCTAAAGAGGCTGCCTCTATTTGACGAACGGTAGATATTTCGACGCGAAAGGAAGCTAGGAGGCCTGCAACCGCGGCCATGCCAACGATTAGCCAGCGCATGCCTTTTGCCTGCATTATCGTGCATTTTATAGACACTCCATGGGCTGCAACATGGGAGCCTCTCTTTACGAGCCAATCAATGTCTACAAACCCGTCGCACCGAACATCGGTATCATTGACGGGCCATTTGAGTATTTGACCGCAGGCGTAACAAAGCTGCCGCTTCCGTTCACAACCCGCATGACGGTAGTGCGCCTTTCAAACGGCGACCTCTTCCTCCATTCGCCGATTAAGTTCGACGGGAGACTGGCCAATGAGCTGGTGGAACTCGGGGCGGTTCGCCATCTCGTGTCGCCTAACCAATTCCACTACGCGCATATAGGGGAATGGGAGAAAGCGTTTCCGGGTGCGGTTTCGTGGGCATCGCCACGCGTGCGTGAAAGGGCCCGTGCCCGGCATGTCGACGTCGAGTTTGCGCGAGACCTCCAGGCCAGTCCGCCCGAAGAATGGCGTCTAGAAATCGACCAAACGCTTTTTCCAGGCGGCTATTTCAAGGAGTTCATTTTCTTCCACAAAGCGTCAAGGAGCATGATACTGGCTGATACAATCATCAATCTCGAGCTTGACAAGGTAGCCGAGCCTTGGCGGACGATCACAAAGCTCACCGGCATGTACCATCCCCATGGTCAGATTTTCTTCGGCATGCGGCTACCGCTACTCCTCCAGCGACAAAAGGCGGAGGCGGCGTTCAGAAAAATCCACTCGTGGCAGCCGCAGCGTATTTTGCTCAGCCATGGCCGATGCTTCGATGCAGATGTCGATAAAGTAATCCGTAGAATATTCGGAGAGCCCGGGTGATGCCCCCAGGTGCGTATGGAGTCCGCTGTGGCGCTGATAGCGGCGCGATAGCAGACCTCACAAGGGGTCCGAGTTGGGCCAATTGCGGTCATTCCGGAAGCTAGACGGCGGCCCGTACTGAGAGACAGCGATAATTTCGCCCGGCATCGCGAGGACCATAGTCACCCGACCGGCGAGCCTTTCGATCAAAACGATCGCGAGCGGGATTTTCGATCGGCTGGCCGTGATCGGTACTTGCGCTTGACCTTGGAGCTAGGTCCAGGGGCTACGCTTGCCTAAACCAAAAACAAACAGAGGCAGTCTTCAGAGGAACTTCAATGAAAACAACGATCTTCAAAATCGACGGCATGAACTGCGACGCATGCGCAAACACCATCAAGAACCTCATTGAAAAGGAACCAGGCGTTCGCATGGCGTCGGTCTCGTTTGCCGAACGGCAGGCGCGAGTCCTTTTTGAGCCCCAAGCTGTGCAGGAAGCCCGCCTTGTGGACGTGATCCAAGGGAGCCGATTTCGGGTCGTGTCCCGTGAGACAGCCGACGGAAGCCCCTGCTGACAGCGTCCGACGCAAGTATGGGGCGAGCCCAAATGGAGATTGGAATGACTGTCGCGACAGGAACTGCCACCTTCTTGCCGTGGAGCGAAGAGCCCTCGGCGCGGCCAAATCGCCGGAAGATTCGTGCTCGCATCGGCGGGCTGCATTGCTCCCTCTGCACCGGCACCATCGAGAAAGCACTCGGGCGGCTACCCGGTGTCGATAAGGTGGCCGTCAGCTTGACCCATGAGCAGGCGCTGGTCGAATACGATCCGGCCATTGCCCGCCCGGAGGTGTTTCTGCAGACGCTGCGCGACATCGGATACACCATCTCCGATCCCCGCAAGCTCAGGCCATACGAAGAGGAAGAGCGTGATCTTGTGAACGAGGCACGACGCTTCGTTTTCGCCGTGGTGCTGAGCGTCGCCTCGATCCCGATCATTGCCAATCAGTCGATAGGCTGGATTGGCTTCCTTCCGGCCCTGGTGTGCCTGAGCCTCGGCGCTTTTGTTTTTCTGGTCCTGAGATCGACCGGATTTTGGGTCGCGACAGCGAGCTTCATCGGTCTGGCGGTGATGGCGTTGACGCTACTGTATCTCAACTTGCACGGATATCTGGTCACCGCCGCTCCATGGTTGACCTTTGCCCTCGCCCTGGCGCTCGTCTTCGGGGTCGGGAGGCACATTCTTCACATGGCCGTTCAGGCGTTCCGGCGCGGCATTCTCAACCAACATGTGCTGCTCGAGATCGGCGCGTTCGCGGGCATTGCGGGCGGCATCATCGGCCTCGTGCTCAATCGGCCGGACTACCCGACGGCACCGTTCTTTGCCGTCTCGGTAATGGTCGGCACCTACCACATTTTTTCGGAATGGCTGTCGCTCATCGTGAAAACGCGCAGCTCCCAAGCCGTCAAGCGGCTCCTTGATCTACAGCCGGAGACCGCTCGCGTTGTTCGTGATGGCAAAGAGGTCGAATTGCCGATCGAGGAGGTCCGCATCGGCGATCTCGTGCGGGTTCGCCCCGGCGAGCGCATTCCTGGTGACGGCGTCGTGGTCAGTGGACAGTCCGGCGTCGACCAATCGCTGGTAACCGGCGAGTCGATCCCGATCGAAAAGACGGAAGGGGCTACCGTGATCGGCGGCTCGATCAATGGCACCGGCACGCTGCTGGTGAAGATCGCGGCTGTTGGCGAGGGTAGTTTCCTCAGTCAAGTGATCCGGCACGTGGAAGACGCGCGGGCGCTCAAACCCGGCATTCTGCATCTCGTTGACCGGGTGCTGCGCATTTACACGCCCACCGTTCTCGGCGTGGCGGCAGTTGCTGTCATCGGCTGGCTGGTCGGTTCATGGCTTGCCAGCGGGCATCCCGACATCGAGCGGGCCGTCTTCGCAGGTCTCAGCGTCCTAGTTATGGGCTATCCTTGCGCGGTCGGCATTTCTGCGCCGCTCTCCATCGTGCGCGGCGCCGGCCTAGCCGCAGAGCGCGGCATCCTGATGCGAACCGGCGAAGCTTTCCAGGGCTTTCGCCTTGTGCAGCAGATCGTGCTCGACAAGACCGGTACCTTGACGGAAGGACGCCCGGTCGTACGAGAGGTCAAGGCCTTTGGCGCGGTTGAATCTGAACTGCTCGCCTTGGCGGCGGCTGCCGAGGCCTCTTCAGAGCATCCGCTCGCCCAGGCGGTGGTAGCGGCTGCTTTTGAGCGCGGCGTGACTCCGCCGGACATCGAAACCTTTGAGGCCTTGCCGGGAAAGGGCGTCACTGCCCGAATTGGCGATCGCGAGGTTGTGGTCGGCAATCCGCGTTTCCTCGCGGATCAAGGAGTCGACCTCAGTCAGGTCAGTACAAATGTCGAAGCTCTTGAGGCGAAGGGGCTGACGGTGATCGGTGTGGCGCGAAACGGGCGAGCCTTGGGCATCATTGCCCTCGGCGATACGCTCCGAGGAGATGCGGTCCAGGCCGTGGCCACCCTGCATGAGGCGGGCCTCAGGACAGTCCTCGTGACCGGTGACAACGAACGTGCGGCGCGATGGGTCGCTCGCGAAGTCGGTGTCAACGAGGTCCACGCCGGCATATTGCCGCAGGACAAGGCTGGCATCGTGCGCCAGCTTCAAAGCAGAAGTCGGGTGGCGATGGTCGGCGATGGCATCAACGATGCTCCGGCGCTCATGCAGGCCGACGTCGGTATCGCGATGGGTGGCGGAACCGATATTGCGATCGAAGCGGCCGACATCATCATCCTCTCGAATCGATTGAATGCGCTCGCGGAGGCCCGCGAAATCAGCAGCCGCAGCTACCGCAAGATGGTCCAGAACGTGGCGCTCGCATTCCTGTTCAATGGTGCTGGCATCCCCATCGCGGCGACCGGCCTGATCAACCCGATCTGGGCGATGGTGGCGATGGCGGTCAGTGTCACGGCGATCTTCTTCAATTCTCTTTGGGGAACTCCGCGGCTCTTCTTCGATGCCATCAGCAGCGTCGGGCAGCCAATCATGCCCGCGTCAGTCCAGGCCGCCTAACCAAGGAAAGACATGACGGAAGTTCAGCAAACGGCGCCGAGCGCGCTCGATGACCACAAGCGCGAGCGCCTGCTTCGGACGCTCGCTTTAGCGACCTTCATCATCTTCTTCCAAGCCTATATGGTGGCGCCGATCATACCGGCATTGTCGAAGGTGTTCGGAACGTCGATCGAAACGGTCGGTCTCATCGTGCCGGCATATCTGATCCCCTACGGCATCTCGACCCTGGCTTATGGGCTGCTCGCGGATCGGATCGGCATTCATCGCGTGATGTTCGCCTCGCTGGCTGCCTTCTCCGTGCTCACTATGCTGACTGCGACGGCCCAGTCCATTGAGCAGCTTGCGATGTGGCGGCTGCTGACCGGGATCGGTGCGAGTGGCGTCGTTCCGCTTGCGCTGGCCCTGGTGGGGCGGCTGTATCCCTACGAACAGCGCGGCCGGCCGCTCGGCTGGCTGTTTGGCGCAATGGCCGGCGGCATGGCGTTCGGGTCACCTCTGGGTGCGATGATCGTGCCCTTCGTGGGGTGGCAAGGCCTATTCCTCGTCGTGGGTGCGGCCGGTGCGGTGCTGTTCCTGGTCCTTCTGCCCTATCGAGCTGTGATGGCCAACACGGCTTTGCCAGTAACGGGCACGTTGCGCGATCTCTTTAATGGCTACCGGGAATTGCTCGGCACGCCGCGCGGGCAGCGCACCTACGGCTATGTCCTCGTCAATTCCATCTTCCACTCCGGCGTCTTCACGTGGCTTGGCGTTTACTTCGAGAGGCGATATGGCCTTGGGTCCGTCGGAATCGGGTTGGCGCTCCTGGGCTACGGTGTGCCGGGCTTCCTCTTTGGACCGATCATTGGCCGGGCTGCCGACCGCTGGGGTCGTGCCCGATTGCTCCCCATCGGGCTCCTGCTCAGCGCCTTCTCGGCAGCGGCTCTCGTCGTCGGATTTCCCGCACTCCTCGCGCCTGTCGTCGCGATGGTCCTGTCGCTTGGCTACGACATGACCCAGCCGCTCTTCGCAGGAATCGTGACATCGCTTGGCGGCAAACGGGCCGGACAGGCGATGGGCTTGAATGTCTTCACGCTGTTCGTCGGCTTCGGCCTCGGGAGCCTCATCTTCGGCGAGTTGCTTCGTTTCGGCTTCGGGCTCGCGCTTGGAGTGTTCGCCGTCGTTGAATTGGGCCTCGCCCTGCTGTCCTTTGCTTTGTTTCGTTCCGAGGCCCCCTCCCGAGCGGTTCCACCTCCCAAAACTCCACACGCGCAGCCGGTTTCACGATCCTGATACTTGGCGCTTGGAAGGCCGAAAAGGCCTCTCTGGAGATTGACCCTGGAGTATACTCCAGGGTTCAAACTAGCCTCAAAGAGATACAGCATGATCACGATCGGGAAATTGGCTGGCCTGACAAGCGTCAGCAATGACACCCTCCGCTACTACGAGGAGGAAGGACTAATCAGTCCAGCGGGAAAGAGCCCTGGTGGATACCGCTTGTACGACCACGCTTCTGTCCGGCGCATCCACTTCATCAAGCACGCTCAACAGTGCGGGTTCACGCTGGCCGAAATTCGGGATCTTCTCGACGTGCGCAGTCGTGACAAGGCCTGTTGCGGGGACGTTCGCACGCGAGCCATCGAAAAGAAGCTGCAAATCGAAAGCAAGATGCGGGCAATGAAAGCGATGTCGAAGGCTCTCGATCAACTGATCTCTGAGTGCGCGAACGAGAAACGGCCGGTCCAAGAATGCACGATCATCGCCGCGCTGGAACGGGCGAACGGTTCGAAAAGGATGCAGTGAGCCATGAAGGTGGAGATGTTCTATAGTCCTGGCTGCGCCGCCTGTGAGGATCGACAGGCCGAGCTTCGCGCGGCGGCACAAGACGCGGTTAAGGACCTCGAGTGGCGCGATGTAAACGTCTTGAACAATGTGGATGCTGCCGTCGAGTTAGGTGTCATCACGCTCCCAGCGATCGTGATCAACGGCGAGGTCGTTTTCACCTCCTTGCCAACAAGAGCCCAGCTCCGCAAAGAACTGCTCGAACGAAGCGGAGCGAGCAAGTGATGGACGCGGAGGCGCTGCGGGCAGCACTGGAGCACGCAGGCTTGGCCGCGATCGGTGTGGCTTTTGTTGCCGGGCTTGCGTTCAGCTTCAATCCGGTTGCCCTGGCATCAATCCCGGTTTCGCTTGCTTACGTGACCAAGGGCCGGGACAAAGGCCAAGCGCTGATGTTCGGCTCGATGTTTATTTTAGGCATGATCGTCACCCATGTCTTTCTTGGCTTCGTGGCCGGCCTGGGCGGAAAGTGGGCTGCCGACCTGACCGGAAGAGGATGGGGGCTCTTTCTAGGGCCTCTCTTGATCGTCCTGGGCCTGATGTGGGCGGGATGGCTCCGCATTCCATTGCCGTCGTTCGGCTTCCGCGCAAGCCGTCCGGCGGCTGCTTCGGGCGCCTTTCTGCTCGGGATCCCGTTTGCCGTTGCGGTCTGTCCAGTATGCACGCCGGCATTGATTGTGCTGCTTGGAGTGACGGCAGGGCTCGGCTCCGTCGTGCTTGGTGTCGCTTTGCTGCTCGCGTTCGCCCTCGGTCGTGCGATTCCGATCGCGCTTGGCGCCTTCGCGGTTGGCTGGCTCGAGAATCTAAAGGGCCTCGCCCGTTTTCGTCGCGGTTTCGAGATCGCCGGCGGCCTCACGCTGATTGTGATGGGGCTCTACATGCTGAACGCAGTCTATATCTGGATCCCTGAATTGGCGGTATGAGCCCAAGCCATGGCGATTGAATTGATCAGGCGGTCGCGAGATGTAGGGTTGGCGCGCGGCGTTGCCGCCATCGGAAGTGTCATTGCCGCGGTTGCAACATCGTCATGTTGCATGCTGCCCCTGGTTCTGTTCACGCTCGGAGCAAGCGGCGCCTGGATCGGCACTCTCGTGCGGCTCGCACCGTTTCAGCCCTATTTCATTGCTGCGGCGGTCGCATGTCTCGGCTGTGGCTACTGGCTTGTGTACCGCTCGGGCCGCGTCCCATGGACACCCGATCAAGCTTGTAAACCCTCGGCGGCAGGCAGGTTCGTTAAGGGCGCACTGGTTTTGTCGACCGTCCTCGTTGGACTTGCGCTCGGCTTCAAGCTTTTCATCCCCTTGCTCGACACGTAATGGAGAACCCCATGTCCAAGCTTCTCATTTCGCTAGTCGTTGGTCTCCTCGCGTCTTCGCAGGCCGCTTTCGCTGCGGAGCGTACGGTCACTTTGACCGTTGACGGGATGTATTGCGAGGCTTGCCCCTACATGGTGAAAAAGACGCTCACACAGGTCGCCGGCGTATCGAACGTCACCGTCTCATTCAAAGACAAGACTGCCGTCGTCGTCTTCGATGATGCGAAAGCCAGCGTCAACGATTTGACGACCGCCACCACGAAGGCGGGGTTTCCGTCAGAAGTGAAGGGCTGAGTCAACGATTAGCAGGGATTGTCCCCCCTGAGTTGAGACGGTTGGCCGCGCCGGGCGCCAATTCGGAGTCTCGTTAAGGTCGCTTAAGGGTCCAAAACCGGAAATACTCTGATCGAGCAGAAGGTTTCTGACTTAGGCCGACATCTGCGCCTTTAATAAGTACAGACCCTAAAGAGGTCTCAAGACGGTCCTTTGTCGAAGGGACTTACCCGCCCGTCCAATTTGGGCCGGTACGTGATAATCTAAGCTTTGATGTCGCCATACGCCACGCGCTTACAATGGGCATCTCATCAACGAGATTCGTGTCGGCGTGAGCTTCGGCTTTCCGCTCTCCTTTTTGAAAACGACGCCCGCAACACCAGGCGCTACCGGCTTTGCGTCGATAGTCTAGTAGTCGCGATCATCCGGACGCGCGCGCCAGTCGCGGCCTATCGTTTGGTGTTCCGGATCTGTGGCAGCAGTCCCAGCGTGATTGTCATCGCCTCCCTGAGCCTTCCAATCGCGCCCGATTCTGACGTCTTCAGCACGGCTGCGATCCTGCTCACGGGACTGGTCTGACTGCTGAGGCGTTTGTTCGGTTTGAACTGGGGCGGATTGGGCTTGAGCGGGAGTCGCAATTCCGTTCCCAACGAACGCGAGAAGCAGCGCACTAGCTGACAACAATGCGGGGCTCTTCATAGGCTTTCTCCTCTTTCGAACAATGCATTAACTCCGCGTTGCGAGCTTTGTTCGGAAAACAAGGCCGTTTCCGCTTCTGCAAAGCAACAATTGGAACCGACGGACTGGAGTCATCCCGAAAGAGCAGGCTTGCTGATGCTGAACGGAAGCGGGAGTGGTCGTTCAAGCACGCCGACGACCAGCAGGACAACGAAGAAGTGGACGAAATAATAGGCGGTGCCGATCCTGCTCAGAGCAAGCCAGATGCCTTCTGGAGCTTGGGCTCCGGCATAGCCAAGCAGTATGCTGTCAACTACCGCTTCAGAGCCCGACGCGGGCGCTCCGATCGCGTAAGACTCTTCCGAAGAGCAGGGATCATTCAGGCGGAACACAACACGATTCAAATGGAAGCGCCATCCGCGCGCCTTAACTTGTGATAGGGATGAGTTAGGGTCCGGGTGTTGCCTATTCCCTGTTGGGCCATTGGCTCGTTTTCAGTCGCCTGGTCGGCTCGGGCGAGCATCGCAGGCGGAATTTTCAGGCCGACGGAAGCGAAGGCGTTCAGGGTCGACGCGCACGCGCGGCTGACCGTACTTCGTGACGTAGCAGATCGCCACCATCGCCGCGGCCAGGCCCGCGGCGGCGCCGACGCTGAGCGCCCAGCGCGGGCCAAACCGATCAGCAATCCAACCGACGATCGGCCCGCCAATGGGGGCGCCGCCCAACGCTATGGCGAGGTGGATCGCCATCACACGCCCGCGCATGACGGGCCCGGTCGACAGTTGCACCAAGCTGTTCGTCGAGATGGTGAAGGTCTGGGAGGACACCCCGATAACGAGGAGGGCGAACCCGAAGAGCCAGCGGTTGGGCACGATCGCGGCCAGCGCGCAGCCGAGCCCGAAAGTCGCCGCGGCACCGAGCAAAAGCGGCATGCTGGGTTCTTCCCGCCTGGCAGCGACGAGCGCGCCCGCGACCGATCCGACCGCCATGATCGAAGTCAGGAGCCCGTATTGGCCTGCTCCGGCGTGGAAGACGGTGGCAGACATGGTGGAGATGAAGATTGGAAAATTCAGTCCGAACGTGCCGATCAAAAATAACATGACAAGCACGGCTTTTAGATCGGGTCTCTTCCACACGTAGCGAAAACCCTCGGCGAGGCTCCCGCGGGCCCGGAGGGCTCGATCCCTCGGATGAAGCTCATCGACGCGAAGGAGCGCCAGCGCGCAGAGCACGGCGGCAAATGAGGCGGCGCTGATCAGGAACACCCAGCCGGAGCCCGCGGTAGCGATGAGGATACCAGCTATGGCCGGGCCAATCATCCGTGCCACGTTGAACGAGGTGGAATTCAGTGCCACCGCGTTCGACAGATCAGCTTCCCCGACCAGCTCCGACACGAAGGTATGGCGCGCCGGCGAATCGAATGCCGCTACACAGCCGAGCAGAAGCGCAAAGGCGTACACATGCCACAAGCGGACGATGCCTGCGACGGTGAGGATGCCCAGCCCAAGAGCGAGCACTCCCATCGCCGCCTGGGTGCCGAGCAGAAGCTTTCGCCGGTCCAGACGATCGGCCGCAAACCCGTTCACTGGCAGCAAAAGGGCCTGGGGTCCGAACTGGAGCGCCATCACCACACCGACAGCGGCCGCATTCCCATGGGTCAGGTGAGTGAGCACGAGCCAGTCCTGGGCGGTGCGCTGCATCCATGTTCCCACATTCGAGACCAGCGCCCCGCCGGCCCACGCGCGGTAGTTAAAGCTGTTCAGCGAACGAAAAGTGCGCTTCACCGGCCGACCCACGAATCCGCGGTCGGCATGGCGTACATGGTCACGGGGCGAACGCTCGGATCACGCATAGGCTAGAAGTCCAACCTTGCTTCGAGCATCGCGGCGCGTCTGCAGTAGCCAGCATCGTTCCCTTGCAATTTTCGCGTGACCATCGTGTATCGGGTGATGGGGCCGTCTTCAGGATCATCGCCTCGATAATGTACGACGGCGTTTCGGGGCGCTTGGTGTCCCTTGCCAAAGAGTTTCACGGCACGCGCTTCGACGACTTGCAGCGAGGGGTCCCGCGCAAATTCCCTCAGCGCTGCGAGCTCGGCAGTGCTGGCTCCGCCCGAGCGCCACGACGCTTCCAGAACGCCTGATCGTCTCCGGCCTTTGCCGTCGAGCCCCTGAGCAACATCGTAGTTTCGGCGCGAAACCATGAAGCCCGGATACTCACGCATGGCATCCTCGTACCGTTTGGCCTGAGCGGCAGCGAGGCAGACCGCGCCGGGCATCGGCAGCCGCGCCAGCGCCTCCCAGCCACCGCGCACGCAGACCAGAGCGGAGCCGCCATAAACTCGGCATCCTGCATTGTTCGTCGCAACCCTCTGCTTGCCGTGATAGGCGATCGTCATATCATCGATCGTGATCTGCCCGATACTGACCGTCGTGACGTCACGGAGGTTCGACTCGACCACCAGTCCGTGGGCGGCGATCGCGGGCTCGGGAAACGCCTCGAGGAATGCTTCGACTTCAGCGGTTGTCGTGGCAACGGCGTGGCCTGCGCCTCCGGCCGCGAGCGGCTCTTTTATCCGGATCGGCCCTGAGCTCAAGAGACGTCCTGCCGCGGTCCGGGCGTCGTCCACGCTGAAGACGGTGTAACCCGGCAACACGACGTCCTGGACCGATTCCGCATAGCCAGAAGACCAGCCTTCCGGTCGATCCGCGCTGGGATCGACGAGCTGATGGGTGATTGCCTTGGTTTTCGCGAAAGGATAGGGGACGACAGCGCCGAAGAGATCGGTGGGAAGGCGAATGCCGAGGCACGATGCCTCGTCCAGCACCAATGTATCGTCGGGAACGAAGAACACATTTCCCGGATACCTCTTGGCGTCGTCGTAGAGACCCGCAAACTTGGCGCCTTTGATCTCAGCAATCGCCTCGGCAACGATCGATAGGGTAGCTCTCTCATGGGCGTACATGGGCCCTCCCAGGCGGGAGAAGTAGACGACCACCACACCGTCCGAATTGGTCCACCGCTCCGCACACGAGGGTTGGCCTTTGGCCGCGGCATCGCTTTTCGCGAGCGCGGTGCCGGCTGGGGGCCGAGAGGGCCGCGAAGGAGCGGCCGCAGCCGGTAGGGATCGCAGTCCAAACGGATTTCCGTCCATGCGCAATCTCCTCGAGAGGTCGAGCATTGCGCAGAGCTTGGACGGCACTCGTCTAAACGGGAGTCTGCCTTTTCCCGTGAGCGCTGAGTTGGGAGCGCATTGGGCCGGGCGCAAGTGGCCAAGTCGGACTTGTTGACGCTACATTTTTTTGAACAGATCCAGCGTCACTGCTGAATGCTGTGAGGGCACTGTTCGCCGAGCCGCGAAACGTTTCGAATGAATTTCGTGCGATCCAAGCGTGATGAGCGCCTCATGCAAGGAGACGCATTTTCATTACGGGTTCGTAACGAGCTTCTCGCGGTGGCGATATGAACGAGCTCGATGTTGACTTGAATTCAGCGGTTGCGCCGGACGCGATGTCGCGTTCGTTCGGAGGCTTGCCGCTGGACGAGTCCATTCACAGAAGTATGATGGCTCGCTCCATCTTGGTGGGGAAGGTTTCAATTGACACGCGGGCCTCACCTGCTGATAGCTGCAGCCTTGGGGAAGCGATCTCCCCACGAGGCGACATGCCCAAGAATCGCGTCCGGTTTTTCGTGAAGGACGCAGCATGCGCGCCGTTAGCTTTTGCCTCCCAGGACGTATTCCGCGTGATTGGCGCGCTTCAGGTATAGCGCATCGTCACTGGATTGCGGCTGCGCTGACGGTGACCATTGGCCTGATCGCTTCACGCGTTTCAGCGTCCCAGGCCATCGATCTGTCGCGCCAGCCAGTCGGTAGCGCCCCGCAGGATTTCGCATTCTGGCGCGCAGGCGAGCCCGATTCCAATCATTGGACCATCGTGCGCGAAGCCACTACAGACAACGGCGTCTCGATCCAACAGTCTGGCGCTAATCGCACGGCGCGGCCGTCTCTGGCGATCTACAAGCCGCTATGGGCGGTGAATGGCAAGATCAGCGCGCAGTTCAAGCTGATCGACGGGTCGATGCCCAGCGCGGGCATAGCCGTTCGGGTGACCAGTCCGAATGACTACTACCTTGTGCGTGCCAGCGGGTTTGAGCAGCGCCTGTCGCTTCTCCATGTCGTCGACGGAATGTCTGAAGAGATTGCAAATGTCGACGCGGACGTCACGCCGAACCATTGGCAAAGCCTGGAAGTGGTCGTCAACGGCAACAGCTTCAAGATTTCGCTGGATGGCCAGTGGGTGCTGACAGCTTTCGACTACAGCAAGCCCGCAAATGGACAGTTCGGAATATGGACCGAACGGGACGACGTCACCCGCTTCAGTCAAATTGAGATTTCACCGCACGCCTACGCAAACAACCAGGACCTGCGGGGCACGAGGGAAGAGCAGGATAGGGATGGAGCGGACGAGTGATCTTCGCGAACAATCAACGGGGGCCTGTTAGGCCCCGGAAACATGCCCGTCGGTGCATTTTGGTGGCTATGGCTCTCACTGTGTGGGCCTTCGCTAACGTCAGCGCGGGTGCTGCAGATGTAGGCGCCGGCAAGGTGAAGGCCGAAGGCTGCGTCGGCTGCCACGGCGACAACGGCGTTTCAGAAATCGAGAGCACGCCTTCGCTGGCCGGGCAACCGGATGCGTTCATCCAGTGGCAGTTGGTGTTCTTTCGCAGCGGTGCCCGCAAGAACGAGGTCATGAGCCCGATCGCCGAGCAGCTCAACAACGACGACATTCGCGATCTCGGCGCCTACTTTGCCTCGCTCAAACCTTCCGACCATTCGCGGGACAGAGGGCCGGATAACCAGCCGCAACTGACCGAGGCCGGAAAGAACGCGGCTGCGGCTGGACGATGCGCCTCCTGCCACGGCGACGATTTCGCCGGCAGCAAGGCTACCGCTCGGATTGGCCGACAACGCGAAGAGTACATCGCCAAGGCGCTGCACGATTACAAATCCGGTGCCCGATCGGGCGGTGGTGTCGCGGCCATGGCCGAGGTTGCCTACCCGCTAAGCGAGCAGGACATCTCGGCGCTGGCCCACTACCTCGCGCGGTTCTGATGGAAGGCTACACGTTTCGAGTCGCCAAACCTGAATTTAATCCTGGCGCGACTGATACGACCGCAGATGTGTTCGATTTGGGGCATTCGTAGTCTCGACGAAAAGGAGAAGCTCGATGAATCGAAAATTGATCTGGGCGGCCACTGGGCTGACGCTGGCGGGTATCACCGGCGTCGCCGTGGTGACGGCAGAACCGAACCAGGGTCCCGTGCTCATTGCGGGCGATCAGCCGGTCACCGAGGATCAGGTGCGCCAGAAGCTGCAGTCCGATGGCTGGTCGAACGTGCAGATCGTCCGCGATGGAAGATACATGGAAGCCATCGGATCGAAGGACGGCCAAAGCAGCAAAGTCGTCGTAAACGCGCAAAACGGCAGGTTGAGAGCAACCGATGATGACGATGATGACTGACCGACGTCTTGCGTCGATGAGGTAGTGATTTTCTTGCGGGCGCGCGGCGGCAACTCACGTCGCCGCGCGTTCGGCATGATGTCGGAATGATATAATCTCAGCGAACGACGGGACTTGGTAATGGCGACTACCTGACCATCCGCGCCAACTGTCTCGAAAACAATCTCGTGCTGTGGAAGTTCGAACAGGGCAAACGCTCCTCGGTCAAATGGGTGCGAAATACGCCCACCCTGACGCGGCAATGGCACGACCTCAAGGTTCGTATCAACGGCACGAAGGTTCTGGGCTATCTTGACGGCAGGCTCTATCTTGAGGACACGCTGGCGCAGCCGGTGTCGGGTCGTATCGGCCTGTGGTCGAAGGCCGACAGCCACATGTACTTCAGCGATTCCCGTCACTGCAGCTGATTGAAGACGGGTAGGGACCCCGGGCTCGCAAGCCTCCGTGGGGGCATTGTCGGAGGAGCCGACTTTTGCACCAGCCATCCTTCCAGCGTGTCCCGTTCGGCCGCCATCGTCCGATCACGCTGCAGAGAGCGCGTTCCTTCCGCATTGACAAGTTCGCGCTCTCGGACTTATTTGCGCCTATGGGGAAGCGATCTCCCCACGAGGCGACAGGCCCAAGAATCGCGTCCGGTTTTCCACCAAGGGCGCACCATGTCTGCCGCTATCCCGATCTCTTCAAAGAAATTCATTGATCTGAGCGCGCCGCCTCCTGCGGGCATTTTGCGCGCCCAGTTGCCATCCGCGCCATGCGTCAGGAGGTTGCCATGGCTTAGGCGCGCCATCGCATGGACGATGGGTATGGCTGCGCTGGTGTCGGGATTGGCCGTCCGCGCCGACGATCAATTCAAATTGCTTGATGACAAGCAGATTCGGGCGCGGATTGTCGGCAAGGACATTACCGACGGGCCGCACTGGTCGATGTTCTTGCGGCCCGATGGAGCGCTGGTCAGCTCGGAAGCGGGGAGTTCCTGGACCGGGACCTGGACGATTCGCAACAACCGGCTCTGCATTTCGAACCCCACCAGTGCGCTGCTTGAATGCAATGAGGTCTGGATGTCTGGCGCGAACATCAGGATGCGCGCCAACAAGGATCAGGAAACGCTCGACGCGATCGTCGTGGCCCATCGAAGCAACTGACGACAAGTGCGCAGGCCAGGACAGAGACCAAGTGTTCGTTAAGGACGATGCGATGAGGACCACACTCAAGCTTTGCATTTCAATTTTCGCAATCTCGGTGACCACCGCCGCATGCGCCCAAACGGTCGACTGGCGGATATTCACCGAACCATTCATCTCCAGCGCCCACGCGCAGGAGGTGGATTGGCAAAAGGTTAACGAGGCTCTCGGCCGAAAGCCCGCAGTCGCCGGGGACGTTCGCCGCTACGGCTTTCCGCGCAGCGATCTCACCGTGACGCTGGACGGCGTCACCATCAAGCCGGCGCTCGCGCTTGGCGGCTGGATCGCGTTCAAGCCGATGCATGGCGGAGCCATGGTGATGGGTGATCTCGTGCTGCTGGAAACCGAAGTCAATCCCGTGATGGCGAAGCTGATCGAAGGTGGCCTGGAAATAGCGGCCGTGCACAATCATCTGCTGCGCGCCAGCCCGGCCACGTTCTACATGCATGTCGGTGGCCATGGCGATCCGATCAAACTGGCAGGCGTGATCCATGATGCGCTTGCCGTCAGCAAGACTCCGCTAGTGGCATCAGCCGCAAACTCGCCGCCCGCGATCGATCTCGACACCGCCGTACTCGACCAGAAGATTGGAGCCAAGGGCCAGAACAATGGCGGCGTCTATCAGTTTGCCGTTCCCCGCCGCGATCCGATCAGCGAAAGCGGAATGGAGATTGCTCCGGTCGGACCGATGGGGGTCGCGCAGGCCATCAATTTCCAGCCGACCGGCAGCGGCAAGGCGGCGATTACAGGCGATTTCGTGCTCACAGGCGACGAGGTCAATCCTGTGATCCGGGCATTGCGCTCAAACGGAATCGAGGTGACCGCGATCCATAGCCATATGCTCAACGAGCAGCCACGGCTGTTCTTCCTGCATTTCTGGGCCAATGACGATGCCAAGAAGTTGGCAGATGGCCTTCGCGCAGCTCTCGACAAGACGGCGACCACCAAAGGCTGATTGTGTCACTCCGCACCCTTGCCGACGTTCGGAATCAGACGTTGCAACACAAGAGGAATGACATGCGCGCATGTAGCTTAATATTGCTGGTGCTGATTGGTCTTTGCGGAATGGCCGACACTGGCCAAGCTCAGCAAAAGGATGGCTGCAAAGTATGCGCCGACCAGCAACGCGCCTGCATGAAAAATTATGCCGGGCCGACCTGCAACAGCGAATATCAGATCTGTATGAAATCATGCCGAGCCAAATGACCAAGCCGCGCCCGACACAGCGGAAAGCTCTGCAAGCGTTCGTGACGATCGGTATGGCTGCCATCGTGGTGTCGATCTCAATCGCAAGCGGAGCGACGTCCGCCGCGAACTACAAGAAGCTAACAGGTCAGCGAATCCGCGCAAAATTCGCCGGCATGGAATTAACGGACGCAGTTCACTGGCGCGAGGTTTACGAACGCGACGGCTCCTTTCGGAGCTACGCCATGGGTCGAAAACTGTTCGGCAAATGGTTCATTCGAAACGATGAGCTCTGCATCGATGTTCCCAACCCGGACGGCGGATGTTTCGAGGTTGGAATATTCGGACCAAACGTTCGGTTGACCCCCACGGGATTAGGTTCGCCGACGGAAGGCATTCTCCAGACACCGTCCGATCGCCATAGATAGGAGTGCAAATGTCAGCAGAAGGTGCAACGGGCGAGGCAACGAGGCGCGAGGGCATTTCAAACCCCTTCGTCCAGTGGGTTGACCATCGTCTGCCGATCTTCACGTTCCTACATCACGAGCTGCACGCATATCCGACGCCGAGAAATCTGACCTATCTCTGGAATTTCGGATCGCTCGCGGGCATCACGCTCGTGATCATGATCGTCACCGGCATCGTGCTGGCGATGCACTTCACGCCGACCGCCGCCGGCGCGTTCAATTCAGTCGAGCATATCATGCGCGACGTGAATTACGGGTGGCTGATCCGATACATCCACACCACTGGCGCCTCGTTGTTCTTCGCCGCGGTCTATATCCATATCTTTCGCGGTCTCTATTACGGGTCGTACAAGGCGCCGCGAGAGCTGTTGTGGGGACTGGGCGTCGTCATCCTGCTGCTGATGATCGCGACTGCTTTCTTCGGCTACACCCTGCCTTGGGGTCAGATGAGCTTCTGGGGCGCTACCGTCATCACCAACCTGTTTTCGGCGATTCCGGTCGTGGGCGACAGCATCGTCACCTGGCTGTGGGGCGGCTTCACGGTCGGCGATCCAACGCTCCAGCGCTTCTATGCCCTCCACTACCTGCTTCCATTCGTGATCGTCGCGGTCATCCTGCTGCATTTGGTCGCCTTGCATCGGTTTGGATCCAACAACCCGACCGGTATCGATACCAACGATCCCGGAGATACGATTCCATTTCATCCCTACTACACCGTCAAGGATCTCTTCGGCCTGATGATCTTCCTGATCGTCTACAGCTGGTTTCTGTTCTACGAGCCGGGCGCGCTGCTCAATCCGGACAATTACATCCCCGCCAATCCGGGGGCCACGCCGGCCGACATTGTGCCGGAGTGGTATCTGCTGCCGTACTACGCCATTTTGCGATCTGTTCCGAACAAGCTCCTTGGCGTGCTGGCCATGCTGGGCTCGATCATGGTTTTGTTTTTGGTGCCCTGGCTCGACACCAGTGCCGTGAGGTCGGCGCGCTTCCGGCCGGTTTTCCGGCAGCTCTTCTGGCTATTCGTTGCTGATTGCGTCCTGCTCACCTTCGCCGGCGAGGCGCCCCCCGAAGGCATCTGGTTGATCCTGAGCAGGATCGGCGCGGCGTACTACTTCCTGCATTTCCTTGTGGTCCTGCCAGTCGTCGGCTTGGTCGAGCGGCCACGGCAGCTTCCGGGCAGCATCAGTCAGCCCGTTCTGCAGGCCGTGGATGACACCGATCCCGACGCAAAAAGGAGCCTCTCATGACAGCCGTGACTGAACCGACACGCGCTCCGATCGGAGAGCTTGTGCGCTATTTCTTGCGCCTTGGATTTCTCGGCTTCGGCGGTCCGGTTGCGCTCGTGGGCCAGATGGAACGCGAGCTGGTCGATGAACGCAAATGGCTTTCCAAGGAACAGATGCGTGAAGCGATCGCGATCTGCCAGTCGCTTCCCGGACCTCTCGCGATCCAGGTCGGCATCTATATTTCCTATCTGCGCGGCGGGTTTTGGGGGGCATGGGCCGGCGGATGGACCTTCATCCTTCCGAATTTTGTCATCGTCGCGGCCCTTGGCGCTCTCTACGTCTACCTTGGCGATCTCCAACCGGTAACCGCGATCTTCTACGGCGTAAGTCCCGCGGTCATCGCGCTGATCCTGCATTCCTGCTACCGGCTGGCGAAGCTAGGCATGGAAGATTGGCTGCAGTGGGGCGTCGCCGTGGTCTGCCTTGCCGTCACCGTTATCCTCCAGGCCGAAGTCGCGCTGCTGTTCATCGGCGCGGGCATTGTCGGCATTCTCTATTACGGTAACATCTTTCGACGTCCGCCGGCGGTCGCTCTGGAGATCGCGTCTGTGCCGGTTCTGGCTCAGCTCGCGCCGAGCGCGTCCAGCTCACTTCTGGGAAAGCTTTTGCTGTTCTTCCTCAAGGCGGGCTCGCTGACCTTCGGCAGCGGGCTCGTCATCGTGCCGTTCCTCGAGCAGGGGCTCGTCCAGCAATATGGTTGGCTCAATGCGAGAGAATTCCTGGTAGCTGTTGCGATCGGCATGATCAGCCCAGGGCCGGTCGTCATCACGGCGACTTTCGTCGGTTATCTGGTCGCCGGCTTCTGGGGGTCGCTTGTCTCGACTGTCGGCATTTTCCTGCCGTCATTCTTGCTGGTGCTAATCGCAGCACCGCTGTTGGGGCGGCACCGCGGAAACCCGAACGTGCAGGGGTTCGTCAAGGGTGCCTACGGGGCGGCGATCGGCACGATTTTGGGCGCATGCATTCTGCTTGGAAAAATCGCGATCGGTGATTGGCTGACGATTGCAATCGCGCTCGTCTCGCTCGCGGTTCTGTTCCGCTGGAAAGTCAGCAATCCGATGCTCATTGCGGCCACGGCGATCGTCGGTCTCGTTGCCTATCCGTGGCTGCAGCCGGCGTGGGTGATGATCAAATGATGGATTTGGATCGCGCGACGTTCCTGGAAAGGATGGCCCATGATCAGCGTTAGCCGATCTACCGCTCTGCTGCAGGTCGTGACTACGGCCGTTTTCCTTACCTGTGGAGCCACCGCCGCGCTGCCAGACACGCCCCCGCTGCGGCTCGACGCAAAAATCCCGCTCGCTGATGTTCAGGGCCGGATCGACCATATGGCCGTCGATCTGGCCCGGCATCGCCTGTTTGTGGCGGCGCTGGCCAGTAATGGGCTCGCGGTCGTCGATCTCGAAGGCCAACGTCTGGACCGCTTCATCCGCGACCTGAGCGAGCCGCAGGGCGTCGGGTGCGATCCGGCGACCGGCACGGTCTATGTGGCAAACGCCGGCGACGGCTCGGTCAGGTTTTTTGGGGGAGCCGATCTTGCGCCGCGGGGGCGGATCGAGCTGGGCACCGATGCCGACAACGTCCGTATCGACGCAAAGGCGGGACGTGTCTTTGTCGGCCATGGCGATGGGTTTGTGACTGTGCTCGACACCGCGACCCACGCGAAGGTCGCAAGTGCGGCCTTGGGTGCGCACCCCGAAAGCTTCCAGCTCGACCGGAATTCGGACCGGATCTTCGTCAATGTTCCGAACAAGAACGAGATCGACGTCATCGACCGCGCGTCTGGGAAGCAGCTTGCCTCCTGGCCGACGTCAGGCCGCAGCGCCAACTTCGCCATGGCGCTGGATCACGGCCGCCAGCAGGTTCTGGTGGCGTTTCGCCGCCCGGCCGAGATCGGTGTGTTCGGAATGGCTGATGGGCAACTGAAAGCGGCCATCCCAACCTGCGGCGACATTGACGATCTCTTCGTCGACGAGAAGCGGGATCGTATCTATGCCAGTTGCGGCGAAGGATAGCCTCGATTGCCTGCGCGGGAAGGCTCGACGACAGGACGGACGATGCAATTAGCCATGTCCTGCTCGATATGAGATTCATAACTCGTGCGATCATCTCAGTAACAAATCGGTCTGTACGGTTCACGATGGGCTCCGATACTTGAGATCCTTTTCTCCGTTCGGCCTTTTCATGGTTGCGCGCTAGTTCCGGGCTGGCAAGCGGCATGGAGGACCTCACCAAGGAAGATGGTGGGTCTGAAATTGATCTTGAGGCCAATCTGCGGCTTCTCATGTAAGTAACGCCAGTCGACGAACGCTGAATTCAGGTCGGCAGCCGTTCGTCTAAGGTCGTCCAAAGTACTCTGACCGTCTGCCCACTCGCTCTTCTTG
The DNA here is from genome assembly GCF_059512425.1 of Bradyrhizobium sp. Leo78. Lineage (NCBI taxonomy): Bacteria > Pseudomonadati > Pseudomonadota > Alphaproteobacteria > Hyphomicrobiales > Nitrobacteraceae > Bradyrhizobium > Bradyrhizobium sp. Leo78. Next base: position 243,452 of record NZ_JCAMOT010000009.1, on the reverse strand, counting down.
GTCAGGAGGTGTAACTCCTGCTCCAGTATCTGCTTTGCGTTCGCGGGCAGCCTTTTGAAGAGCTTCGCCAGTTCATGCCCACGCAAGGTTTTGCCCTGCTGGAGAGCAAGGGTCTTAAGGTAGAGCTCAAGAGCGAAGGCGGCGTTCACGACAAAGGGCGCCACTGCACCCGCATCAGGCGGGCGCGCGATGATTTTTTCGTACAGCAAAGCCGATGTCGTCATGAACGAGTTCGCCTGGCGAAATATCGTTTGTTGCGGCGTCACCACAGCCTTCAGACCGCGCTCCTCTAAAAGTCGATCTATGCGAATGGCGTCCTGGAGTTCGTCACCGGTGCATTCAAAATCGCAGATGTAATCTCCGTTGTGATGCAAACGTTTTTTCATACGAAGTCCAGGCTTGCGATCAGCGCTTGACGCGTCGAATCATGTTGATGGTTCTGACAGTATCTTGGTTGTCGCCAAACCGAATTCTGATAGCAAACTCCAGCTCAACTACTGAACTGAATGCATCGTATTTTCCGTCTGTGACGCCGGACACCTTTGCCTTCATGGTGCCGCTTGCCTTCGGCGCGATGGATCCCATGGGCGATAAGCTGAGCCAGGATTTGCGTTCATCAACACCTTGTCGTCCGCTCGAAAGGTAAAAGTCTCCAAACTCAAGCGAATGCAGTACGGTCATATCTTGCGGAGCAATGTTGATGTCACCTCGATTTATGACGGAGATCGCCATATCGGCGCTGCTGGCAAACTGGTTTGGTAGAATCTGCAGATCGACAGCAGGCTCCTTGTTTGCGATTTCGCGCTGCTCTTTGAGCGCGTTCAGCTCGTAGCTTTGCCAAGCGAAATAGAGGCCCAAAACGCCGCTGGCGAGGAAGCCAAGCGTCGATACAATTGCAGCATAGTGAGATGTCGAGAAGCCCGACCACTTCATTTTAAACGCGCGTTCCCCTAGATCACAACTGCATCGAGGGTGACCGTCGCACTGTCTGCGCGATTCATGATTTCTCTGCCTAAGCTCCATCCAACCGCAACCAGCGGTGGACTGCAAGAGGGAGGGCCGGAGCCTCTAGCTGCGAAGCCCTTATTGGCCGCTGCCGGGATGAGGTACACCAGAATGCTCTGCGTAGAATGCTTGGGCGAGCGGAAGTATGTCGCTGTGCGCGCTTCTGAATACTGCGAGCGTCTCGATTGCCCCAGGCATCGTAGTCACGCCAGGAAGATTGGCATATCGAAAGTCCTGGTTTTCGTGGAAAGGATCGAGCCAGTCGACGATCGTCTCTAGTCTCTGGTCGCTAGGGATATAGCCTAACCGGGTCGCTTCATGATACGCCTTCGTCAAGCTGTGGTTGAGTCTGCGAATCCTCCGTTCGTCTTCACCTTTGCTGAGAATGTAGCTCTTCAATATGAGCTCGAACGCGTGACCAAAGAGATAGTACCGAACGCTAAAGAAGTGAGCGGCGTCACCAAGCGCCATCGCCGCGTTGGCGTAGTCGTCCCCATAACCCGCGAACCTCAGGCAGAGCTGCCAATTACTTAATGGCGCTGGCGGCGCCTGCACGATTTTCATTCTAAAAGCCATGGACGCGCCCGATCATGGACGCGGTGCCGCAACCTGCGCGGCGCCGATTTTCGTCACAGCGTTCTTCACGTCGACAATTCCGGCGACAAAGCAGCCCAATGATGCAAACCCGATCAGGACAGCCAAGACATGAAAGACTTGCGCGGTCCGCAGCAATTTCTCTGATCGAGGTGTCGGGCTTACCCAAGGGTGGTCCCATGTTCGCTTCCTTGCCGCGACGCTGTCAGCCTGCAACAGGTTGACAACGTATGCAGCGAACGTCGTTGGGACTGCGAGCGCAACACCGCCGGCAAACCACAAGAGGCTATTTGCGATCGCGCCCATGTCGATGCTTCCGACGCGACCTTGCGCGGCCAAACTCCCCACGAAGGCCAATAGCGCGACCGCGGCGCCGCCGTTGACAAGGATCGCGGACCGCAAGGCCAAGTTCGCCGCATCAACCGCGGCTTTGTTTCTACTCGACCACTCTTCGTGGTGTTCATCATGTGCGCGCTCGGCATCCCTCTTCGCAAGTTCGTGTGACCATTTCTGTTTTTCGAATCGATCATCGTCGGTCATGGCGCCCCTTTGGTGCTCCGCAGATTGACTGCATCAATCAGGGCTAGGTTTGGACCACGGGCGCGGCTTTGGCTTCAAGATCAGCCGGAGTGGAAGAGCAGCCGGCAAGCGTTAACAGCGCTGCGGCGAAAAGAATCTGCAACATGTAAATCCCCCAAACCAGGCGGCATCCAACCGCGACCGCAGGGCGAAGGCAAGAGGACGTCCATTTTATATCGCCCGGCATAGAAAATACCTTCCGACTAGGTGAGCTCCTAGCTACGGCTTGCGCCCGATTTCATCGCTTCCGGACATCGACTTCGATTTGTGCGCGCGCTCCATCATCGAGCGGATTGCGGTGCCCTTGGAAGCAGCGTCTTCAGAACCATTAGAGACATTCTCGGCCGTACACTTCGATGTTGGAGGCTGTCCACACTCACGGCCGAGCGCCTCCCAGCCCACGCACTTTCCGGAGTAGCTGCGGTATCCCGGACCGCCTCTGTCGCCGCAAGCTGCGTGGGCTGGGTCAAAAACCAAAGTGAATAGCAACAAGGTGACGATGATCGTAGCCAACATTGGCAAAGGGCCATAGTCGTCACAAACTCGCATAATGCTCCCCCCGGACGCCTTGCGATCCAAACGCAACTGACGGTGGAGGGCAAGCCCGCAACCCTACGGGGCCGCGGAGGCGGCAGACGATCAGCGGGTCGGCTGTCTGGTGGTCTCGGCCTTCGGCCTCGCGGCCTCCTTAACCCGCTCAGCCTGCCAGGCATCGTATTCGGGCGTTCCGGGACGGGGAGGCACATCCGGCGGCAATCCGCCCATCCAATGCGGCACGTCCGCGAGGTGAGGGCCGCCACTCGCGCAGCCTGAGACCACAAAGCAGAGTATGCAAAGCCTCGGAAAGCTCCGGAGCACGGCTGGAGGCCCTTCGCGCTACAGGACGTCGTTCTGATCAAATCGGAGCACGTTTCCCGACGCGGGGGAATTCGTTTTTTGCCAAGTCAGCTCGACACGCATTCCTCGCCCAAGCCGGCGCGGTGGCCGGTGGAGGGGCCGTCCTTGGTGCAGTCTTCCGCTGCCCGGGGTCGGGCGCGGCGGCTGAGCAAATCCGGGAGGCCATTGCGCCGCGCCTTCGGAGGCCCGTGCTAACGCTGGACGGCTCTGGCGCGAGTGACGAGCTTCGATCTGCATTCCGCACCTGGACGACGCACCGAGGCCCTGAAGACCGCCTGGGCTGAGCGTAGAAGGGTCGCGGAGCTGTCGCGAGGAAGGGAGCGGCAGCATCCGTACGGGGAGAGCGGCCGCGGTTCCCGGTGGAAAGGGGGAGGGGAGCAATGGGGTGGTTTCCTCCACGTTTTCCCGCCGAATCCACCTTGATTTTGCCCCCAAGAAAATTGTCTAATCGAATTGTACCTTACCCGTTTTTATCGCACCAAACGTGCCGGGCCACCGTCCTAACAGATTGAAACTACAACAATTCCGAGTAACCTCCGAGCGCACCATAAGATCGCAACTCACGGACTTGGATCTATCTCGAGGCGTGTTGTCGGACCGTTGCCGTCGCAGACTCATTTGTCGTGAGCGTTTGGATGAACTCCTCCAACGATGGCTGTGGTGCCGATTGTAGCTTGTGGAGTTCTTCTGGCTTCAGTTTTGTGTAACGCCGCAGCGTGCGCCAATCCTTGTGACCGGTTACAAGCGCGACCTTCTCGATTGTGAGCCCCGCTTCAAAAAGTCGGCTAGTCCCCTCGTGGCGCAGATCATGAAAATGTAGATCCTCGATCTTCAACTCATCGCAGGCTCGGGTGAAGGCCGCGCTCACTGAGCGGTGGTTGTACGGGAATACACGACCCCAGCCCCGAGTAATGATGCGCTGCTGGAGCATGATCTCCCACGCATCGTAGCCGGTCAGATTGAGAAGCGGGACCTTCTGATCGTTGCCATCCTTGGCCCGAGGATCCTTGCGGTCGCGAATAATCAGAAGCCGCTTTTGCATATCCACATCGGGCCAGTCGGGCCGGCAAATCTCTTCCTGCCGCATGGTTGTCGCCACAGCGTACCGAACGATGCGGCCCATCGGGATGAATTGCCGACGATTGGTTTCGAAGTATTCGATGAGCTCATCGAGCTCATCCTGGGTTGGTCGTCGGTCTCGCTCCTCCGAATTGCCGACAAGACCCAAATGCTTCATTGCGAAGCGCGCCAGTCGAACCTCTTCGGCCGAGACCTCAATGCCGTGTACCGCGGCAGCGTGTGTGGCAACAGTTCTGATGAATGAGAAATCGATCGCCAGTGTCGCCGGCCCGGCACCTTGCTTCGCCCTCTTTCGACCGAATTCGATCAGCCGCTCACGATTGAGCTGGGACAACTTCACTGCCCCCAAGGACTCTTTCAGCGCCTCCAAGACAGCCGCCTTGGAGCGGCGGGGAGGGCGGCCAACTTCATGCATATCTTCGACATGAAGATCGATGATGTCGCCGAACGTTCGAGCCTGTGCAGCAGCCTTCGGTTTTGATGATCCTCTGCGATCGATATTGCGCTCCATGTCGAGCGCCCAGTGTTCGCCGTCCTTGCGTCGGCGGAAGGTCTCCGACACGTACCGGTTCTTGCGGCGGACCTGGACGCGCCAGTTCCCTGAGGGCAACTGAGTGAAGCTGGCCATGGCCGTGTGCACTCCCCAATTCGTGTGCGCTACGTGTGCACTGAGAGGTCAAAACGGGTACAAACGTGTGCAATTTCGGCTAGTTTGGAGTGCACATGTTCGTGTTTCATCCTATTGAGAGCATAGGGTAAATCATTGAAATCGCAAGACTATCGCTTTTCTGTGGCTCCGATGATGGACTGGACCGACCGGCAGTGTCGCGTCTTCCATCGCCAGCTTTCGCGGCGGGCGCGGCTTTATACGGAGATGCTGACCACCGGCGCCGTCATTCATGGTGATCGCGCGCGGCTGCTCGGGTTTGATGCGAGCGAGCATCCGGTGGCGTTGCAGCTTGGCGGATCCGATCCGCGTGAGCTCGCCGCTGCAGCCAAGATCGGCGAGGATTTCGGCTATGACGAGATCAACCTCAATGTCGGCTGCCCGTCCGATCGGGTCAAGGATGGCCGGTTCGGCGCCTGCCTGATGGCGGAGCCGGTGCTCGTTGCCGAGGGTGTCACGGCGATGAAGCGCGCGGTGAAGGTTCCGGTGACGGTGAAGTGCCGTATCGGGATCGACGACCAGGATCCGGAACTGGCGCTCGATACGCTCGCGCGCGGCGTGATCGAAGCGGGCGCGGATGCGCTGATCGTGCACGCGCGAAAAGCCTGGCTGAACGGCCTCTCGCCGAAGGAGAACCGCGACATCCCGCCGCTCGACTATGATCGCGTCTATCGGCTGAAAGCCGCCATGCCCCATGTTCCCATCATCATCAATGGCGGCATCGCGAGTCTCGACGAGGCGAAGCGGCACCTGGCGCATGTCGATGGCGTGATGCTGGGCCGCGCGGCCTATCAGGAGCCGTGGCGCTTGTTGTCGGTCGACCCCGACCTGTTCGGCGAGGCGGCGCCGCACGCCACGATGCAGGACGCGTTTGAGGCGATGATCCCCTATATCGAAGGCGAACTCGCGCGCGGCGCGCGGCTGCATGCGATCACGCGGCATTTCGTCGGCGCGTTCTTCGGCGTGCCGGGAGCGCGCGCCTTCCGCCGCCATCTCGCCGAGCATGGCACGAGGCCGGGTGCGGGGGTGAATGTACTACGCGAGGCGATCGCGCTAGTTGGAAGCCGTGCGGCCGCGTCGATGGCGGCCTAGCACGTCGGGATAGCCGGTCAGCATCAGCTTGTCGGCGCGCACGCCCCAGCTTTCCAGCCGATCCAGGAAGCTCATGCCGAGCAGATTGGTCTTCATCTGCCCGCGCGGCACCACCAGCGCCGGGATCGACTTTTCGACCAGGTGACCGACGGCGAGGCGATCGAGCGTCAGCCGTGCTGCCTTGGTGTGGCCGCCGGCGGTTTCGAGATCGACATTGTATTCGAGCATTTCGATCGGCAGCCCGATTGCCTTCGCGGTCTCCCAGGTCAACACCACCGAGGTCGCGCCGGTGTCGATCACCATCGGCGCGCTGACGCCGTTGATCTTGGCGCGCAGCGCGAACTCGCCGCCCTGTCCGCGCGGGATCTGCACGGCGGGGCCGGGGGTCACAACGTTCCCGCGCAGCATGTGCGAGACCTGGTGGCTGGCGCGCGCGATCTGCTCGGGATCGCCATAGGCGACGACCGCGCCGGCGGTCGCAACCAGCAATAGGAGCACGAGGAGGATGCGGCTCATGACACCGCCTCCCGCGTCCAATGCACCAGAGCATGATCCGGAAAAGTGGGCACCGGTTTTCCCTCGCGGCAAACGCGAAGCGTTTGCGCGGAGATCATGCTCAAACAAAGAGCTAGAGCGGGATGACGATTCGAAGAAAAGTCATCACGCTCTAGGCGCGCTTCGGGCGCGGCTCTATCCGCTCGAGGCCCGCTTCCGCCATGCGCGCGGGCAATAGCGTCATTACGGCGAGGCGCTCGGCGCTGTCCATCTTGTGCCAGCGCGCGATCTCCGGCAGCGTCCGCCCACAGCCGAAGCAGAGCTTGGTCCTGGGGTCGATCATACAGACTGCGATACACGGCGTTTCTGTGCTCATCCATCGATAGTGAAACGATTTCGATCGCGGGTGCAAGCGCGTAGCGGGATGACTCTTCGTAGTGTCTATAGCCCGGTGCCTGCACTCATGATCGGCTTGTGGCGCCCCCTTTGCTTGTCGTCGGTCATAGGAATCGAGGGTTGCGGCTGCAACGGCGGCGCTTCCTCGGCCATCGGCGCCAACGCCGACATCACGCGCTCCGGCGGGAAGGTCACGATCACCTCGGTGCCGATGCGCAGCTTCGATTTCAGCGTGAAGGTGCCGCCATGCAGGTCGATCAGGCTCTTGGCGATCGGCAAGCCAAGGCCCGCGCCCTGTTCCGCGGATTTAATCGAGTTGGAGCCCTGGCCGAACGATGCCAGCACGATCGGAATCTCGTCCTCGGCAATGCCGGAGCCGGTGTCCTTTACGCTGAGATACTGGCCGCCGGAGGCGGTCCAGCCGACCTTCAGCCAGATCTCGCCGCCTTGCGGAGTGAACTTGATCGAGTTGGACAACAGATTGAGCACGATCTGCCGGGTGGCGCGCTCGTCGACCCAGATCCGCGGCATGCCCTGCTCAAATACTTCGTGGATGGTGATGCCGCGGCTGGTCGCGCGCAGTTTCAAGAGATGGTGGCAGTCGGCGACGACATGCAGCAGCGAGACCGCTTCCTCGTTGAGCTCGTAGCGGCCGGCCTCGATCCGCGACAGATCGAGGATCTCGTTGATGAGATTGAGCAGGTGGACGCCGGAATTGTGGATGTCGGCAGAATATTCCTTGTACACCGGCACCGCATGCGCGCCGAAGATCTCGCTCTTCATCACCTCGGAGAAGCCGAGGATGGCGTTCAGCGGCGTGCGCAATTCGTGGCTCATCTGCGCCAGGAAACGCGACTTGGCGACGTTGGCGGCTTCGGCGCGATGCCGGGCTTCGTCGGAGATCGCCTTGGACTGTTCGAGCTCGGCGATCAGCACGTCCTTCTCGGCGCGCGCCTGCAGCGTGGCGAGCGTCGTCGAATGCAGCCGGTGGGCAAGCAGGGCAAAATAGCCCTCGGCGCCGAGCGCGAGCAGCGCGAACACGTAATTGTCGAAGGAACCGCTCAGCACGAAACTGACAGCGATCGCGATCGTCACCGGCGCGGTGGCCGCCAGTGCCGCCATCGGAAGGCTCGCCGCGAGCATGCTGGAGACCGCGATCACCAGCAGCATCAGGAACATCATCATTGCATTGGAGGCGGCATCCGTGCCCGCGGGATGGGCCAGGATCACCGTCCAGAACAAGCCGTAGAGCAGGTCGAGCAGCACGAAGCGCGCCCGCCATTTGCGCGTCGCGGCAGGCGAGGGGGATTCCTTCAGGAACTTGGTGCAGCTCTTCACGGTCGCGGCATGGATGCCGAGCACGCCGATGGTCCAGGCCGCCGCCACGAGCGGCTCTCGCCACAGGCCGAACAGCACGCCGGTGGCGATCACCAGCAGCATCACGACGTAGGATGCCGAGATCCTGGTCTGGGCATATTGGCGCAGCAGTTCGGTGTCGAATGCGGGGCGGGTCCCGCTGGTTGACGTTAACCGATCCCGCGCCTCCCGCACCCGCTGCGCTGCGGCGCGGCGACTGTTGACCGGCGCGGCAGCCTGGGGCTCGGCCGGCAGCTGGACAACTTCAGGCTTTTCCGCGGGATCACTCATTAACAACACAAAATCCTGCCCGCAAACCGCACGGGCTTTTGCATTGTCTATCTCTCGCGCCAAATCATTAAGCGATGACTTAGAAAGCTAAAGATTCTCGTTAACGAGAAGTTAAATTAACCGTTGGCGTTTGGGCGGGAGCGCCTCAACCTCCCCTTGAAAAGGGGAGGTCGCGTTGCGCGGAACGCGCAACGCGGGTGGGGATCATCTCTCTCCACGAACGCCGATGCCCGTGGCTGACCCCCATCCCAGCCTTCCCCCTTTCAGGGGGAAGGAGCGCAGCGCGCCGTTAGCGCTCCAGCCGCGCGAGCAGGCTCGAGGTGTCCCAGCGCTTGCCGCCCATCTTCTCGACTTCGGCGTAGAACTGATCGACTAGCGCGCTCACCGGCAGGTTGGCGCCGTTGCGGCGCGCTTCGGCGATGCAGATCGAGAGATCCTTGCGCATCCATTCCACCGCGAAGCCGAAATCGTACTTGCCATCGTTCATGGTCTTGTAGCGGTTCTCCATCTGCCAGGATTGCGCCGCGCCCTTCGAGATCACCTCGATCACGCTGGCCACGTCGAGCCCCGACTTCTTGGCGAAATGGATGCCTTCGGAAAGGCCCTGTACCAGGCCGGCGATGCAGATCTGGTTGACCATCTTGGTGAGCTGGCCGGAGCCCGCCGGTCCGAGCAGCTTGCACATCCGCGCATAGGCCGCGATGACCGGTTCGGCGCCGGCATAGGCGTCTTCCTTGCCGCCGCACATCACCGTCAGCACGCCGCTCTCGGCGCCGGCCTGTCCGCCGGAGACCGGAGCATCGACGAATTTGAATCCTGCCTTCTCGGCGGCGGCATTGAGCTCGCGCGCGACTTCGGCGGAAGCGGTGGTGTGGTCGACGAAGGTCGCGCCCTTCTTCATGCCGGCGAATGCGCCGTCCGGGCCGATCGTGACTGCGCGCAGGTCGTTGTCATTGCCGACGCAGCACATCACGAAATCCTGGCCTTCGGCCGCGGCTTTCGGCGTCGGCGCCGCGCGGCCGCCGAATTTCTCGACCCAGGCCTGCGCCTTCGCCGGCGTCCGATTGTACACCGTCACCTCGTGGCCCCCCTTTTTCACGAGATGTCCTGCCATGGGGAAACCCATCACGCCGAGACCGAGAAAAGCGACTTTAGCCATGTCTGCTACCTTGTTTCTTCTAGTGACCTTGGGATTTGCCGGCGACATTGCACGGGCCGGACGGTGTTTTTCGGGCGGGAGGGCCGCACCATAAACGCTGCGCCGCAGAGGGCAACGGCTCGTTTGGCTGGCATTAGAGCATGATCCGGAAAAGTGGAAACCGGTTTTCCGAAAAGATCATGCTCCAACAAAGAGATGAGATCATGATCCGATTCTGTCCAATCGGATCATGATCTAGCGGTTTTATGTTATCATAACCCACCAACGAACCTCACAAAAATGGGAGTGAGACATGAATGGAAGAGAGGCGGGCGCAAGCGTAGGCGTGCTCGATCATTTCAACATCCGCACCCGGAAACTCGCCGAGACCGTCAAGTTCTATGAAGAGGTTTTGGGCCTGGAGAAGGGCGCCCGGCCGAATTTCGCCTTTCCCGGCGCCTGGATGTACAGCGAGGGCAAACCGGTGGTTCACCTCGTGGACATTTCCCCGACCGACGAGCCGCAAAAGCCCGACTCCGGCGTGGTCCATCATGTCGCCTTCGTCAGCCGCGGTTTCACGGCGATGCAGCAGCGCCTGCAGTCCAAGGGCATGAAATTCGATTCCCGGCAGGTTCCGGGCGGCGACCTCTGGCAGATCTTTGTGCACGATCCTAACGGCGTGATGATCGAGCTGAATTACGAGGTCGCCAAGGAACAGGGCGCCGCAGCGCCGGCCGAGCGCGCTGACGACGTCGGCGGCAGGTAGGAACCGTTCGGACGCGCGGTGTGAACCGCGGAATCTATTGTGCTGGCGCAACTACCCTTTCTTGCCGATCCGTCATATCTGTGACTTCACCATGTGGATATTCGGCAGGAGAGCGGCTGTGAGCGTGACGCAGCAACAGGTTCTGGAGAAATTGGCCGGGGTGACATCGCCGCGCGGCGTCGCCCTGACCAATGCCAACGTGCTGTCGCCGATCACGGTCAGCGACGGCAAGGTGTTCTTTTCGATCAATGTCGATGCCGCGGAGGCGCGCGCCTGGGAAAGCGTGCGCGCGCAGGCCGAGAGCGCCGTGCGCGCCATCCCCGGGGTCACCGCGGCCATGATCGCGCTGACCGCCGAGCGCAAGCCTGGCTCGGCGGCTCCGCCGCAGCCGCACCGCCATGGCGGCGGCGGCATCGCGCCGGCCTCGACGCATCGGCCGCCGCAAGGCGCGCCGTCGCCGATGTCGCGGCAGGCCGAAATCCCCGGGATCGCCGCCGTCATCGCGGTGGCCTCGGGCAAGGGCGGTGTCGGCAAGTCGACCACCGCGCTCAACCTCGCGCTCGGCCTGCGCGATCTCGGTTTGCGCGTCGGCCTGCTCGATGCCGATATCTATGGCCCCTCGGTGCCGCGGCTGACCGGGATCCGCGAGAAGCCCGCGCTCAATGACGACAAGAAGATGATCCCGATCTCCCGCTTCGGACTCTCGATCATGTCGATCGGCTTCCTGGTCGAGGAAGACACCGCGATGATCTGGCGCGGGCCGATGGTGATGTCGGCGATCACGCAAATGCTGCGCGACGTCGCCTGGGGTACGCTCGATGTGCTGGTGGTCGACATGCCGCCCGGCACGGGCGACGCGCAGCTCACGCTGGCGCAGAACGTGCCGCTCAAGGGCGCCATCATCATCTCGACCCCGCAGGACCTGTCCCTGATCGACGCGCGGCGCGGGCTCGCCATGTTCAGGAAGGTTAACGTGCCCGTGCTCGGCATCGTCGAGAACATGAGCTATTTCCAGTGCCCGCATTGCGGCACGCGGTCGGACATTTTCGGCCATGGTGGCGCCCGGCATGAGGCCGAGCGGCTGGGGGTGCCGTTCCTGGGCGAAATCCCCCTCCATATCGCGATCCGCACCACCTCGGACTCCGGTAATCCGGTGGTGGACAGCGAGCCGGACGGGCCGCACGCGGCGATTTACCGCGCAATCGGGACCAAGGTCCGCGACCAGCTCCGGGGCGTGATCGCCGCGGCTTGATAGTCCTTTCCGCCCGATATTTCGCCTCGCGTCTTGCGACTTTCGTCCAGTCCCGTCATGCCAATGTCGCGTTTCCGCGGGCGGCCATCCGTGTTAAACGGCCCCGCCAGAGCGCCCCCGGAGCCTGAGGATTCGCCCGCCCGGAGGAGATGTTTTGGGGACAAAAGGGAAACGCCCCGCAAGGAGATGACTTAAGATGAAGCGTCGTGACTTTTTGAAAGTTTCTGCGGCCGGTGCGGCCGCGACTGCGGTTGCCGCGCCGGCGATTGCGCAGTCTTCTCCCGAAATCAAGTGGCGCTTGACCTCGAGCTTCCCGAAGTCGCTGGACACGATCTATGGCGGCGCTGAGCAGTTGTCGAAATACGTCGCCGAGATGACCGACAACAAATTCCAGATCCAGGTGTTCGCGGCGGGCGAGATCGCGCCGGGCCTGCAGGCGCTGGACTCGACGTCAACAGGTACCGTCGAGATGTCGCATACGGTGGCCTATTATTATGTCGGCAAGGACCCGACCTTCGCGATCTACGCCTCGGTCCCGTTCGGCCTCAATGCGCGGCAGCAGAACTCCTGGTGGTACCAGGGCGGCGGCGAGCAGCTCGGCAATGAGTTCTTCAAGAAGTTCAACGTGATCGGTTTGCCCTGCGGTAACACCGGCACTCAGATGGGCGGCTGGTTCCGCAAGGAGATCAAGACGGTCGCCGACCTCTCCGGCCTCAAATTCCGCATCGGCGGCATCGCCGGCCAGGTCCTGCAGAAGGTCGGTGTGGTGCCGCAGCAGCTCGCCGGCGGCGACATCTATCCGGCGCTGGAGAAGGGCACCATCGACGCCGCCGAATGGGTCGGCCCCTATGACGACGAGAAGCTCGGCTTCCAGAAGGTCGCAAAGTACTACTACTATCCGGGCTTCTGGGAAGGCGGCCCGACCGTCCACGCATTCGTCAACCTCGAGAAGTGGAATGCGCTGCCGAAGAACTATCAGGCAATCCTCACCAACGGGGCCGCGAATGCCAATAGCTGGATGGCCGCGCGGTATGACCTGCAAAACCCGACGGCGCTGAAGCGGCTGGTTGCCGGCGGCACGCAGCTCCGTCCGTTCACCAACGAGGTGCTGGAAGCCTGCCTGAAGGCGACCAACGAGCTGTGGAGCGAAATCTCCGCCAAGAACCCCGACTTCAAGAAGTCGATCGACGCAATGCAGGCCTACCGCTCCGACGAATATCTGTGGTGGCAGGTCGCCGAATACACCTACGACAGCTTCATGATCCGCTCGCGCACCCGCGGCTGAGCAGATCTCAAGCAACAGACCAACAGCCCGGTCCCCTCGTGGGGCCGGGCTTTTTTGCGATGTGAATGCGGATGTCCCGGATTCAGGCGTTCGCTGCAGCTCGAACGATTTCTTCCAGTTCTCCAACAAGCGGAGCTGCGCTGACTTCGGCAGCAATGATGTCCTTGAACCGTCGGGCAGCGATCAGGAATTGCGGCTCCCGGATCAGGCGCGTCATGGCGGCGGCAATTTCTGCTTCCGTAGCGGTCGGCGGCAAGACCAACCCCACGCCGCAGGCTTCCACACGCGCGGCGATGTCGCCCTGATCGCGGCCGAACGGCATGACCAGCAGCGGCAGGCCATGCGCGAGTGCACGGCTCGTCGTGCCGTGGCCACCGTGGCTCACGACCAGCGAGGCTTCCTTCATGGCCGCATCATGCGGGGCGCTCGGCAGCAGCGTGACATTGTCCGGCGCCTGCAGGGTGATGTGTTCCAGAGCAGGTCCGAGCGTTGCGACCGCATCCACATCGACGCGTCCTGCCGCGTTGATCGTGCGTTGCAGCGCCTCGGTCTGATCCTGATTGGTCGTGCTGAAAGAGATCAGAACGCGCGGACGATCCCCTTGGGACCAGGGAGAGATCCATGGCTTCGACCAATTCGAGGAATCCAGGAGCGGCCCGATGTACCTGACATTGCTGGGGAGGAAGTCGGGGGCAAAGTCAAACGCCGCGCTTACCGCTATCAGGAGCCGCGCCGGTCGGTCGAACAACTCCATCACATCAGCCCAAGGAGCAAGCTGCAGGCTCGCCCGCGCCTCGTTCAGCATCGGCAGCCATTCGTTCATGAGAGCAGCGAACCGGTTGCTTGCCGCCTCGACGGCGACACGGTCTTCCGGCGTACGCGGCGCGGGCAAACAACTGCCAATTGGTGGCTGCCCTGGGAGAGGTCGTATGCTGATGGTGGGCGAGAGCAGGGCACAGGGAATATGTTCGGCCTCCGCGGCGAGCACGGCGCCGAACAGAGGCATATCGGTCAACACAGCGTCAGTCGTGGCGCGCCGGATTTCGTCGCGGACATCCGCACCTTGCGCGGCGGCTGGCCCAAACAGCAGGTGATCGCAGGCGTACTGAAGGGGGTCGGTGGCCTGCCCAATAGGCGAAACGTGGGGCGTCCGTTGCCAGGTCGCGAAGCCGAAGCCCGCCGTCTCGACGGACGCGCGCGCGTCCGCACGCGCGATGAAACGAACGACATGACCCCTTGCACGCAATTGCTGCGCCGCTGTCAGGGTCGGTCCGAGATGGCCGTGGTCTCCCCAGGTGGCCACCAGGAAATTGTAGGACATGGCTTGTTTCCCATCGATCGGAAGCGGCGATGGCGAGCCTGTCGACGGCAGGCCGCCGATTGCGTCGGATGGGAGAGATTTGGATACCCGCGCTACCAGACGATTGCAGCAGATCGGATCTTTCGTTGCATCGGTAATCTGCACCCTGCCTGACCGCGGCTTTTTGCGCGCTGCGGCGAACGTTGGCGATGGCAATCGGGAAGGGGATGTTCCATGGTGCCCTCAGGCCTCGGTACGAAGGCCGATGACACATATTCAAAGGGAGGAAACAACATGAAACGACGGGACTTCATCAAAGTCGCCGGCATTGGGGCCGCCGGTGCCGCCACGCTCGCCGCACCGGCTATCGCGCAGTCGATGCCGGAGCTGAAATGGCGGATGACGACGAGCTGGCCGAAATCGCTCGATACGCTGCATGGCGCAGCCGAGATCATGGCCAAGGTCGTCGGCGAGGCCACCGACAACAAATTCCAGATCCAGACCTTTGCCGCCGGCGAGATCGTGCCGGGCCTGCAGGTGCTGGATGCCGTGCAGAGCGGCACGGTCGAGATGGGCCACACCGCCTCCTACTACTATTTCGGCAAGGATCCGACCTTCACCTTCGGCTCATCGGTGCCGTTCGGGCCGAACGCGCGGCTCAATCAGGCCTGGTACATGATGGGCGGCGGCAAGGAGCTTCTGAACGAGTTCTATAAGGGCTACAACGTCACCTCGCTGCTTGCCGGCAACACGACCTGCCAGATGGGCGGCTGGTTCCGCAAGGAGATTAACACCGTCGGTGATCTGAAAGGCTTGAAATTCCGCATCGGCGGCTTCGCCGGCCGCGTCATGGAGAAGCTCGGTTGCGTGCCGCAGCAGATCGCCGGCGGCGACATCTACCCGGCGCTTGAGAAAGGCACGATCGACGCCGCCGAATGGGTCGGCCCTTACGATGACGAGAAGCTCGGCCTGCAGAAGGTCGCGCCGCATTACTACTATCCGGGATGGTGGGAAGGCGGCCCGATGCTGCTGGTCTTCGTCAATCTCGAGAAGTGGAATGCGTTGCCGAAATACTACCAGGCCATCCTCGAGCAGGCCGGCCATCAAGCCAACAACTGGATGATGGCGAAGTACGACACCGTGAACCCGACCGCGCTGAAGAAGCTGCTCGCGGGCGGCGCCAAGCTGCACGCCTTCTCGCCTGCGATCATGGAAGCAAGCTTCAAGGCGGCAAAGGAGCTGCACGCCGAAGTCGCGGCCAGCAACGCCAATTTCAAGAAGGTCTATGAATCGCTGACAGCTTATACCAGCAACGGCTATCAATGGTTCCAGGTCGCCGAAGTCGGCTACGACAACTTCATGGCGCGCCACTCGCAGAGCTGATCCGTCGATCAATCAAAGGGGTGGCCTGCTCCGTAGCCCGGGTGAAGCGGAGCGCAACCCGGGACTGCCCGTAGTCGCGGATGCCGACGTCCCGGGTTACGCATTCGCTCCACCCGGGCTACGGGCTGGTGCACCAGCCTGCACTTTCACCGGTGCCGTCTCGGGCATCAGGCTCATCGCGATCAGTCCGACGACGGCCGCAAGCAACAGGTACCAGGCGGGCGCCAGCGGATCTCCTGAAATATGCAGCAGCCACGTGACCACGAGCTGCGCGGTGCCGCCGAAGCTTGCGATTGCAACCGCGTAGACGGTGGCGAACACGCCGCCGCGGATCTGTTGGGGCAGCCCCTCGGTGAAGGTCGCATAGAACGCCGTGAACGGCAGCGATCCGATCAGCGATAGCGCGCCGAAGCCGAACAACAGCGACCACGCGCCGGGTGCACCGGCGATCCACAGGAAGATCGGATAGGTCAGCGCGAGCGTGACGAACTGCGGATAGATCATGACCGGCTTGCGACCCAGCAAGTCGGCTAGCCAGCCTCCCAGCAACGCGCCGGCGATCCCAAGACCATTGCTGACAAGCGACGTCGCAAAGGCCAGAGACGGCGCCACATGGAGCGTGTTCTGCGCATAGGTCGTCATGTATTGCGTCACATAGGTCGAAATGGTGCCGCTCGCCAAGATCATCAGCGCCAGTGCGATCAGGCGAATGTGCCGGCGCGCCAGCGCGAGATGGCTCGAGCTCTCGATGCGCCGGGCGCCGCTTTCGCCTTGCGGGATCGTCTCCGGCAGCGTCCGGCGCATCCAGAGCCCGAACGGCAGGCAGATGGCGCCGATCAGGAACGCCACGCGCCAGCCGTAGGAATCCAGCGCCTCTGGCGTCATCGTCCTGCTCAAGAGGAAGCCGACCAGCGCGCCGGTGGTGGCGGCGATCTGCTGGCTTGTCGGCTGCCACGAGACCACCAGCGCCCGACGTTGCGGCGGGGCGATCTCCAGGAGATAGGCCGTGGTCGGCCCGACCTCGCCGCCGAGCGCAAATCCCTGCACCAAGCGCGCCACGATCACAATGATCGGCGCCGCAAGGCCGATGGCGTTGTAGGATGGGGTGATCGAGATCGCCAGGATTGCGCCCCCCATCAACGCAAAGCTGAGCAGCATTGCCGGCCGCCGGCCGACACGGTCGGAATAGATGCCAAGCACGATCCCGCCGATCGGGCGCGTGATGAAACCCGCGCCGAAGGTCGCGAGCGACAGCATCAGGCTGCCATACTCGCCTTGCACAGGGAAGAAGGTGTGGCCGATCTGTATCGCGAAGAAGCTGTAGGTGATGAAATCATAGAATTCGAGCATGTTGCCGATCGTGGCGGCAAATGCTGCGCGCTTCACGCCGAACTGTTTGGTCTCCTCAACGACAAGCGACAATCGTACCTTCCCTGAAGCGATTCAGTGACACGGATTATTCGTGATCGCGCGACTACTTACAACGTTTTGGCACCGCCCTTCTGCCATGCGTGCATCGCAGTTGGGATAGAACATGTCACTCTTCCGTGTCCGGAACTGCGCAACCGCTATCCGAGGTTTGTTGTTTGCGCTGACCTTCGGCCGATCACGTGGCGCTATAGCGCTCCAGGTCCAAAGCCAGCTGGTCGAGCGGCTGCCTGTTTCCAATTTGGGCCATCCAGCACCAAAGTTCGAGAACGAAGTATAGGTGGTAGAGATCGAGCGTCAAAAGCCAGTGCTTTCGGTCCATGGCGCCGTATCCGTCGAGGAGCGCGCTCCTTGCCTCTGCGTCGAGATAATAGAGCGCTTTGGCGACATCCATCAGTGGATCTCCGGCCAGCGCGCCTTCAAAATCCAAAACGCCAGTGAGCCGTAGGCGGCCATTTGAGACGGTGGCAAGCAGGTTGCCCGCGTGCAGATCATTGTGACATAGCACCGCTTGCGTGCAGTCGCTGAGCAGTTCGGCGCGGTCGGCGAAATGCCTGGCAACCCGCTTGGCAAGGTCTGCATTTCCGCCGCGTTCGGCAAATTCCTTGAGCTTTCGTTGGAATTGATGCGTCAGGTACTGGTGGTTTGTCGAATGCGCCGTCCAGATTCCGTTCGCGCCGATGTAGCCGAACGCCTCCATGGCGATGCAATGAAACTCGCGAAGCAGCCGGCCGATTTGTGCGTAAGCGGCGAGCCGTTGCGCCGCGTCCAGAGTCGCTTCCAGTTGGCCCAGTATCGAACCCTCGAGCTTGGTCATCAATGTCAAGTTTAGACCGAGCAATCTCTTTGAGTCGTCCGCAAGCAGAATGCGTGGAATAGACACGCTGAGGCGATCTGCAATGAGGCCAATGACGGTCAACTCCTTTTGCATCTTCCAATGCAATTCGTCGGGATAGACTTTCAATACGAGCGGTGGATGCGCGTGATCCGCGAAAGCGATCTCGTAAACTGCTGAGATCTCGCCGCCATGAAGCCTGGAAATCGTCGCAACAGCTCCCTTCGAAACGGTCCGATCAACGATCGCCTGCGCCGTCGCGACGGACAGTTCTAGATCGGGCTTGAGGCTCATCGTGCTGTCCATTCGAAACTTGACTCCCTCGGACGTCGGGGTATCCGCGGCGCCTGGTGTAAAAGTGGCGAGACCTCGGCATCACCACATTTACGCTGCAATAGGAAAGGTATACTATCGGCTGCTCGTTCGGTTGAGATAAACATCCGGCCTTTCGCTCGTTCGTTGAACTGCATCGCGAAGAGGAGCACGACCATGGCGATTACCACGCTGAAGGTTTTGGCGAGCCTCCTGCAATTGCACGGGCCAGGCGCAACAATTCAGAGCGACCATCCAGGCATCGACGCGCTGCTTAACGAACTGCGCGAGCAGAGTTCGACGGAAGGACTTAGCTTCGACCAACCCGCCGTCATTCCTGACCAAGCCGTTGTAAATCAAGTTTATTTCAGGCGAGGCTTTGGCCGAGGGCCGCATGCGGGCGTCTTTCGCAGGGCCGGATACGCTCCAGGGGCAGGTGCCTTCCGCAGAGGCGCGTACGCTCCGGGAGCGGGCGCGTTCCGCAGAGGGGGCTTTGTTCGGGGATACTAGCTAATCGCAATTTTTTCAGGCGCATACCGGCATCGGCATGTTGTTTGACGATTCAAATCCTGTCGCCTTCCAGGATCAGCCGATCACGCAGTTGCTGGTCAAGGTGGCAGCGCGATGCAACATCGACTGCTCCTATTGCTACTGGTTTCGCGACGCGGCCGTCTACGACAAGCCCAAGCTGATGAGCACCGGCGTGCTACGTCAATTGTTGCAGCGCATCGAAGAACACGTCGCGCGATACTCCCTCGTCGATTTTCCCATCGTTCTGCACGGCGGCGAGCCCTTGCTCTGGGGTGTCGAGAATTTCCACCGTTTTGCCGAGGGCTGCGAGCGCATTTCATCGCGAACCGGCTGCGACATTCCCATCGCGGTCACGACCAATGGCGTGTTGATCGATGATCAATGGCTGGACTGCTTCGAGACACGCAACATTTCGGTTGCGATCAGTCTCGATGGACCGGCACATATTCACGACCTCCACCGTCGGACATTTCAGGGGACGGGCACCCACGCTGCGGTGGAGCGCGCCGCCCGCATGCTGGTCTCGCGCGACATTTGCGTAAGCGCCCTGGCTGTCTGCAATCCCGCGTACCCGCCGGAGCAGTATGTCGCGTTTTTCACCGCGTGCGGAATTGCGAACTACGACATCATGATCCCCGATGCGACGGTTGACGAGAAGCCGGCGTCCATTGCGTCGTTCTACAACGGACTGTTCGACTTGTGGCTGACGGCAAATCGCACGGCGCCGACCGCCAATATCCGCATCGTTTCCGACATGATCACTGCCCTGCTGGGCAACAATTCGCCGACCGAAGGCGTCGGCCACAAGCCGATCGAGCTTTGCACCGTGATGACTGATGGCACCGTGGAGGCCCACGATGTGCTGCGCATCGCGGGCGACGGCTTCACGCGGACCAGGTTCAACATCTTCGATCATGCGATCGACGAGGTCAGGAACGAACCGCGCTGGAAAGCGGCGCGCGACGCCTCAATCAATCTTTGCGAGAAATGCCGGCAGTGCAAGTTCATGAATGCTTGCGGAGGGGGGTATCTTCCGCATCGTTTTTCCAAGGCGAATGGTTACGACAATCCGTCGGTATATTGCGACGATCTCTATTCGATGTTCGAGAACATGCAATCCGTCCTGGAGGGCCATCTTTATGTCAGCAAGCCAGGCGGGGAACGTGTCAACGTGCGCGAAGCGTTGACACGCGCTTAGCGGCTGGATGGCGAAGGCGACCGGGAGTTCGAGTCTCGAGCGCTGGATCATGCTCAAACAAAGAGATGAGAACATGATCCGAATCCGCCTAATCGGGTCATGGTCTAATGCGCCTCGTTATGCGGCGAGACATTCCGCTTTGCAGCCGGCGGGTGGGGCGCGGGGCGCGACGCTGGATGCGACGCGGCGGCAACTCGATGTGGCGCTGGAGCAGCGGATGGATGCTGGGGCGGCTTCGGGGCCGCGGCAACGGCGCCGGGTTTTGGCGCCAGTGGGGCGGCGACCGGTTTCGCTGCGACATTTGCCGGCTTCGCTGCGGCATTCAGAGGCTTTGCTTCCGGTCTGACCGCCGCATTCGGCGGCTTGGGCAGCGCTCCGTTGGTCGGCGCAGCATGCTCCGAGCCAACAGATGCCTTGTTTTCAAGTGACTTGTTCGCGGCGGGAGGATCGTTCGCAACAGGCTTATTGCCGGGTGGGGTGGCCGCAAGAGGCTTGCTCTCGAGCGGCTTGTTGGCGACCGCATTGTTCGCAGGCGCTTTGGGAGCGACCGGCTGCGGCAGCGGCGCGGGTCCCGGCTTGGCTTCCCGTGCGGCGACAACACCCTTGCCGGTGAACTCGCCTGGCTTGGCTGTCGCTGCGATTGCCGGGCGACCGTGGTTCTCGGAGGCGAGCAGCGCTCTGTTCGTGCTCGCCAGGTGCTGCTGCTGGATCTGCGCGGGCGCAGGAGCAACGTGGTGATCCTGCGCAGCCACTTGCTCTTGCGCCGTCGGCTGAGACGTGATGCCACCACTGCCGCCGTTGAAACTGACACGCGTGATGTTGTTGTTGATCACGGTCTTACTATAGACGTTGGTGACGTTGACACTGCCGAAATTATTGATGGTGCGGTTGTAGGCCAACACGCCATTGTCCCAGTGGCCGCCTTCATAGCCGACGCCGCCATAGCCGAAACCATAGTTGACGCCACCGTAGAAGCCGACACGCGGCCCCCAATAACCGGTGTTCCACGCGTAAACACCGTCACGCCATGCCCAGTAACCGGGTGTCCACAACAGGCCGACGGCCGGCGGCTCCACCCAGGTGCCCGGAACCCAGTAATAACCGTCCGTGCTGTAAGCCCAATAGCCGGGCGTCCAAATGTACCCAGGGGCTGGAAGCGGCGGTTGCTCATAGACCGGAAGCTCCGGTGGGGCGATCGTAATGCTTATGATTTGGGCTTGGGTGACGGGGGAAATGATCAGCGCGGCAAGGAGCCCGATGATGAATAGAAAGCGTCGCATGCTTGTTCCTTCCACATGAGCAGCTCCCCGCGAGTCGGAACGATGTTGAGCGAATGACGCAATATTATGGCGCACTGGTCTAGTGCAGCAGGCGCTGCTGGATGATGTAGGCGGCGGCGCTGAGCAATCCCAGCGCAATGACGATGATATCCTGGCGCCCGATCTCGCAGGTCCGCTCTCACGTCCGGAAACTCGCTCGCGCGAGTTTCTACCGCCGCTTGTGACCCATAGCGATCAAAGGAAGTCGGCGATAAAGATGTTTGCGTGAAACTAGAGCGTCGAAGTGAGGCCTATGGTTTTCTGGACAGGCTAAGTAGACCGACCCATACGGATTGGGGGACGTCGCGCTTTGACCCGAAGCCGCTGTTAACCAAAGAGCGGAGCGTGTCCGCTCGGCCCGGCAATTCAGACTTCGACTCGTTCCGCAATGTGACGTGCGTCGTCCACGTCGCCAAATTGATATCGAGCGTCACTCCCAATTTTTATGTTGCCGAACAAGAGTTCGGCGTTAACCACCGCTAACGGTTCCAGCCTGAGCGAAATCGCTTCGAAGTTTCTTAAATTTTGCTGGGTACCTCTTCCGGGCATGGTGACTGGGGGAAAGATATGAGTAAGCGGGCCAAACGTGGAAAGGCAGAAGCGCTCGCACTACCAATGGCCGCGAGAGTTGCAGTTGGCGCCGTGGCCGTGGCCGCATTGGGATACAGCTTGCTGTCTCGCCCGACGAGCGTGCAACCGATACGGAAGCCGTCCGCTCCCCAAGCCCTGGCATCGTCAACTCCGGTTCACGTGTTAACTCCAGTTCATGCATCAGCGCCAGCTCCGGCTCCGATTTCGGTCCCGGCGCCTCTGGTCGAACCACCAAAAGCTGCTGACGGTCCCGGAGCATTTGTTCGGCAGGTAGTTGACTACGCGAGCCACCAGACGCCGGGCACCGTGATCATCGATACCAAGAACACATTCCTGTATTTCGTTCTGAGCGACACGCAAGCGTTGCGCTACGGCATCGGTGTTGGCCGCGAAGGTTTCACGTGGTCAGGCGAGCAGACTGTGGCCCGTAAGACGGAATGGCCGGATTGGCGTCCGCCGGCAGAGATGCTTGTGCGTCAGCCTTATCTGCCGCGGTTTATGGCAGGCGGTCCCGGCAACCCGCTCGGCGCTCGGGCGATGTATCTGGGCGAGACCGAATATAGAATTCACGGCACCAACAAGCCCGATACGATCGGGAAGCGGGTTTCGTCCGGCTGTATCCGGCTGACCAATGAGGACGTCGTGGACCTTTATGAGCGGGTGAAAGTCGGAGCGAAAGTGATCGTGCTTCCGGCAACCGCTGCCCGTCGACCATCCCAGGGAGCGCCGCCCGACGCCGCTTTCCGATCGCCGGACCCGGCATCGCCGTCGAACCGGCCCTCGGTAACCAACGCGCAGATGCTGTCATCTGAACCGAAGATCGCCGAGGTCCAGTAACTCAGTCCTCCGTCCTCGGTCTGCAACTGAGGACAAGGAGGCAATTCAAGTCGTCGCTTTTAAGTGAGTGTCTGGTCCTGAGCGGCAGTTCTGGAATGTCTGCTATCACGCCGCTATGGGCGGTTGAGCAGACGTAAACCAAGCCAAGCGACTTATGAATCCAAGTGTCGTAGCCCGGGTGAAGCGCTAGCTAGTGCAGCAGGCGGTACTGGATGATGTAGGCGGCGGCGCCGGCGAAATAGCCGAGCAAGGCAAGGCCGCTGATGCGGCGGACGTACCAGAAGAAGTGGATCTTCTCCAAGCCCATCGCGGCGACGCCTGCCGCCGAGCCGATGATCAGGATCGATCCGCCGGTGCCGGCGCAGTAAGCGATGAACTCCCACAGGAAGCTGTCGGCGGGATGCTGCGTCAGGCTGTACATGCCCATCGTCGCCGCCACCAGTGGCGCGTTGTCGATGACGGCGCTGAGAAGCCCGAGCGCGATGACGATGATGTCCTGGCGCCCGATGGTCGCATCCAGCCACCTGGCCAGTATTTCCAGAACATGGGTGTGCTCGAGCGCTGCGACCGACAGCAAGATCCCGACGAAGAAGACGATCGAGCCCATGTCGATCCGCGTCAGCGCGTGGAGGAGGGTGAGATGCTCCTTTTCGTCTTGCTCCTTGTGTCGATGGATCAATTCGCCAACCGTCCAGAGGATGCCCAGTCCAAAAAGGATTCCCATGAACGGCGGCAGGTGCGTCACGGCCTTGAAGGCGGGCACCGCGATCAGGATGCCGAGGCCGAGGTAGAACATCACGTTGCGCTCGAAGACGCTGGTCTCGGGCGTCTCACGCTCTACCTCTGCGAGCGCTGGAATTTCCTTGCCCCGCAAGAAATAGCAGACGACGAGGAGGGGGACGATCAAGTTGATCAGCGAAGCGAGGAAGACCCCCTTGATGATCGCGAGCGGCGTGATCTGTCCGCCGATCCACAGCATCGTGGTCGTCACGTCGCCGATCGGCGACCATGCGCCGCCTGCGTTGGCCGCGATCACGATCATGGAGGCGAAGAACAGGCGATCGTCTGCATCGTCGAGCAGCTTCCGCATCAGCGATATCATCACGATCGTGGTCGTCAGATTGTCCAGGATCGCACTCAGGAAAAAGGTTACGAAGCCGACCAGCCACATCAGGGTGACTTGCTTCCTGGTGCGGATCAGCGAGGTGATGACTTCAAAGCCGTTATGGGCATCGATCACCTCGACGATCGTCATGGCGCCGAGCAGGAAGAAGACGATCTGCGCGGTCGTGGAGACGGATTCGTTGAGCTGCTTGTCGATCAGGGCCGCGTCGCCGCTCGCGACGGCGTACACCGTCCAGAGCAGTCCGGCGCCCAGCAATGCGGAGGCTGACTTGTTGATCCCGATCGGGTGTTCCAGCGCGATCGCGGCGTAGGCGACGACAAAGATCGCGACGATTGCGGCCAACAAGACCTGATCCCCCCAAGCCCGTCCATACCGATCCCGATCGGCAGCCGTCCAGCAGCTTCGCCGTGGCTATTTGCCCGCGCACCCTCCGGAGGAAGGGCACGGCCAGATCAGTTCGCCAGTTCAATTCTTGGGCTGACCAAAATCGAGCGGCGGCAGGTCGATCTGCGGCACCTCGATTTTCACCTTGGTCAGGTCGACGTCGAGCGGCTTGTCGAGCAGGGCCGTCACCGTGATCGGGAAGGCGATCACCAGCGCGACCATGATCGCCTGCAGTCCGATCCAGGGCATCGCGCCCCAATAGATGTCGGAGCTCTTCACTTCCTTCGGCGCCACGCCGCGCAGATAGAACAGCGCGAAGCCGAACGGCGGATGCAGGAACGACGTCTGCATGTTCACGCAGAGCATGACGCCGAACCAGATCAGGGCGGCATCGGGGCCGACGACCGGCGCCAGGATCTTCTGCGCGATCGGCGCGATCATTGGCAGGATGATGAAGGCGATCTCGAAGAAGTCGAGGAAGAAGGCCAGGAAGAAGATGAAGAGGTTGATGAAGATCAGGAAGCCCCAGACGCCGCCGGGCAGCGAGGTCAGATGGTGCTCGAGCCAGACGCCGCCGGAGACGCCGAGGAACACGACCGAGAAGCAGGTCGAGCCGATCAGGATGAAGGTGACCATGCAGGTGATGCGCATGGTGGTCTCATAGCCCTGCTTGATCAGGTCGCGCAGGTCGGGAATGCGCACCGCCTCGAGGCAGATCCAGACCACCGCAAGGTAGGTGATGGCGAACATGATCTTGAAGATCAGGTTCTCGCTGTAGAGGATCGCGACGATGGTGCCGATGCCTGCGGCGATGACGCCGGCGATCATCACCTTGTGGCCGGTCGAGCTGAAATCCTTGTGGTGGATCGCGGCGAGCACGATGGCGCCGACCGCGCCCATGGCGCCGGCTTCGGTCGGGGTCGCAAGGCCCATCATCATGGTGCCGAGCACGACGAAGATCAGCACCGCGGATGGGATGATGCCGAGCAGGCATTTCTTCCATAGCGCCCAGCCGGTCAGCGTGCGCGCTTCCTTTGGCACCGCCGGCACGTGGCTCGGCTTGATGATGCCCAGCACGAAGGTGTAGCCGGCGAACAGGAGGATCTGGAAGATCGACGGCCCCCAGGCGCCGAGATACATGTCGCCGACCGATTTGCCGAGCTGGTCGGCGAGCACGATCAGGACCAGCGACGGCGGCACCAGTTGGGTGATGGTGCCGGAGGCCGCCAGCACGCCGGTGATGTAGCGTATGTTGTAGCCATAGCGGATCATCACCGGCATCGAGATCAGCGCCATCGCGATCACCTGCGCCGCCACCGTGCCGGTGATCGCGCCCAGGATGAAGCCGACGATGATGACGGAATAGCCGAGGCCGCCGCGGATCGGGCCGAACAACTGGCCCATCGAATCCAGCATGTCCTCCGCAAGCCCGCACCGTTCCAGGATCGCGCCCATGAAGGTGAAGAAGGGGATCGCGAGCAGCAGCTCATTGGACAGCACGCTGCCGAAGATGCGGCCGGGGATCGCCTGCAGGAAGTTGAGGTCGAAGAAGCCGAGATAGATCGAGAGGAATCCGAACGAAAGCCCGACTGCGGCCAGCGTGAACGCCACGGGGTAGCCGATCAGCATGGCTATGATCATGCCACCGAACATCAGTGGCGGCATCATCTCCAGCGTAATCATTGGGTCGGCCTCTCGTACTTCGCGTCGATCGTCACATAGCCCTGCAGCGCCGCGATGCGCTTGATCACCTCCGAGACGCCTTGCAACGCCAGCATCACGAAACCCGCCGGAATGACGAACTTGATTGGCCAGCGGACCAGGCCGCCGGCATTGCTTGAGATCTCGCCGACCGCATAGGACTGGTAGAAGAACGGCCAGGACAGATAAGCGAGCAGCAGGCAGGCCGGGATCAGGAAGAACAGCGTGCCGATCAGGTCGAGCCAGAGCTGGCCGCGTTCGGACAGCATGAGATAGAAGATCTCGACCCGGACATGCTCATTGCGCTTGAAGGTGTAGGACGCGCCGAACATCACGAGGACGGCGAACATGTACCACTGCGCTTCAAGCCAGCCGTTCGAGCTATAGGAAAAGGCGTAGCGGATCATCGCATTGCCCGCGCTGACGAGACAGGCAATCAGCACCAGGAGGTTGCAGATATAGCCGATCTTCTCATTGAGCCGGTCGATGGCTGTACTCAATCCCATCAAAGGGCGCATTATGGTCTCCGCGGCCGCGCCAAACGCGCGCCGTTTGTGTCAACGAGCATCGCTACGCCACTGCGCCAACGCGCGCGGTGCCAAAGCTCACCTCTACGAGCGATTGCAATGCCAGTCCTCCCCATCGGTGTGCTTCTGCCGTCTTGGCTGCACCGGGTAGGGCAGCGGCCTGTCCGGCCGAGCTGGCGTGAAAGCTGCCGCACCATTTCAGCGTGGGGTGATAAGGTCAATTGGAAAATGGGCAAATTGACGCGGCCCCAAGCCGCTGCATGGGCTTGGTGAAGCCCGGTCCGATCGGCCGTTTTCGAGAGGGCTGGCTGGGCCAAGGCGGGCGGCCCTCAGCCGCCGGTGACGCTCATATGCCGGCTGACGCTGGGGCGGTTGTGGCGGCGATCGATGATGAAATCGTGCCCCTTCGGCTTCAACCCGATGGCGCGGTCGATCGCGGCGGACAAGAGCTCGTTGTCTGCCGACGCGCGCAGCGGTTTGCGCAAATCGGAGGCATCCTCGTGGCCCAGGCAGGTGTGCAGCGTGCCGGTGCAGGTGATGCGCACGCGGTTGCAGGATTCGCAGAAATTGTGGGTCATCGGCGTGATGAAGCCGAGCTTGCCGCCGGTCTCGCTGACACGGACATAGCGGGCAGGGCCGCCGGTGCTCTCTTCGAGATCGGTCAGCGTGAATTGCTTTTCCAGCCGCGCGCGGAGAAGCGACAGCGGCACATACTGATCGATACGGCCGGCGCCGATGTCGCCCATCGGCATCACCTCGATCAAGGTCAGCGCCATGCCCTTGCCGTGCGCCCACTCCATCAGCGAGGGGATCTCGTCCTCGTTCATGTTCTTGAGCGCCACAGCGTTGATCTTGACCGCAAGCCCCGCGGCCCGTGCCGCCTCGATCCCGGCCAGGACCTTGTCGATGTCGCCCCAGCGCGTGATCGCGCGGAACTTGTCGGCATCGAGCGTGTCGAGGGAGACGTTGATACGGCGCACGCCGCAATCGGCGAGTTCGCCGGCGAAGCGCGCGAGCTGTGAGCCGTTGGTGGTCAGTGTCAACTCATCGAGCGCGCCGCTGGCAAGATGCCGCGACAGCGAGCGCACCAGCGTCATCACGTTGCGCCGCACCAGGGGCTCCCCGCCGGTCAGGCGGAGCTTGCGCACGCCCTTGGCGATGAAGGCCGAGCACAGCCGGTCGAGCTCTTCCAGCGTCAGGAGATCGGCTTTCGGAAGAAAGGTCATGTCTTCCGACATGCAGTAGAAGCAGCGCAGGTCACAGCGGTCGGTGACGGAGACGCGCAGGTAGCGGATCGTCCGGCCGAACGGATCGGTCATCGGACGGAACAGGGATTCGGAGGGGGGAAGCGAAATCGCGCTCATTCACACGCCTTGCCAACGCCTTGCTCGACGGAGCCGGACGAAAGGGAAGTGGCTCCGCGAGCACAATCTAGGCAGCTTGTTACCGTCCGACAATGCGCGCCGTCAAATAGTGCAGTGCGAACGTGTAATTTAGAGCGTTTTCGAGCGAAGTGGACGCCGGTTCGCATAGCAATCAAGTTTACGCAGATTGCGTAGACTTATCTGCGCAGAAAACGCGTCAAAACAAGAATCTGGAGCTTCGGTTCTGATTCAATCAGAATCGAATATGCTCTAGCGCTGCACCGGCGCGTTCGGATCCGGGAAAGGCGTACCGGCAGCGGTGGCCGGCTCGGCTGCGGGGGCTGCCGCAGCGGCGGCCGGCTTCGGCCGCTTCGGCCGTGGCTTGCGCGCCTTGGGCGGCGGAGCCGTGGGCTTCAGTTCCGCAACCACGGGATTTGGATCGACGACGGTCGATGCCGCAGTGGTGAGGTCGCCGGGGTTGCGGACCACCGTGACCGGAACCGTGGCCGATTCATACTTCGGCAGATTGAAGGTGACGGAGAAGCCACTGTCGGGCGCTGCCACCGAGACGGTGCAGGGCGTTTTGCAGCCCGGTCCGACCGAGGTCACCGCGTCCGCGCCCGGAGGCGTCGATTCGAGCTGAACCTGGACCGGCGCAGGCGCCGACTTGAACGAATCCCAAGAAAAAGACGAACAGCCCGCCAGGCTTGCCCCGGCGACGGCAATCGCGATGACACGACGCATGATTGATCCACCTAACTGTGGCTGAGAGCCACAATCCCCGGCCGGACCATAGGAGGGTGGGCACTGCGGCGCAACGGCGCAGGGCAAATTCGCTAAGCGATGGTTAATAAGGATGCGTGGCGTTGCAGAAAAGCAACGTTATCTCAGTAGGTTAAGAGATATTCACAGCCCTGGCGAGGCTGTCGACGGCCGCCGGCAGCTCCCGCATATGGCCGATCAGCCGATCCGGCTTCAATTCGGCAATAGGTATCTCGGTATAGCCGAATTCGACCCCGATCACCGGGATACCTGCCCGTCGGGCGACCCCGACATCCGGCCCGCCATCGCCGACCATGATTGCGGAGGATAGCTGTCCCTCCGCCCGCGCCACCGTTTGCCGGAGGATCGCGGGATCCGGTTTCGAGATTCCGAAGGTGTCCGCGCCGCAGATTGCAGCAAACCGGCCGCTTAGGCCGAGCTGATCGAGCAGGAGCTTTGACAGGAACTCGAGCTTGTTGGTGCAGACCGCAAAGCGGAACCCCTGCGCGGCGAGTTCGTCCAGGGCGGTTTCCAGGCCTTCGAACGGGCGCGATTCGTTGGCGATATGGGCGGCGTAATAGTCGATGAAATCCTTGGTCAGCCGGCTGACGTCGTCCGTGCTGATCTGGCGGCCCTCGACCTCGAGCGCGCGCTCGATCAATCTGCGTGCTCCGCCGCCGATCATGGTCCGCGCCGATTGTAGCGGCATCGGGGCCAAGCCCTCGCGGTCCAGCACGTAATTGAGCGCGCTGATCAGGTCGGGCGCGGTATCGACGAGGGTACCGTCGAGATCGAAAACGACAATGCCGGGAGAGTTCATCCTCCTTTGGCTATCGTTTCCGGCGCCGTCATGCAAGAGAAGAGGGCGGACTTCGCTGCGCATAGAGCATGATCCGGAAAAGTGGAGACCGGTTTTTCCCTCGCGACAAACGCGAAGCGTTTCCGCGGGAAGATCATGCTCAAACAAAAGATCCGAGGGAGGGCGTTCCATGCGTGAACTTGCCGGCAGAACAGCCTTTGTCACCGGCGGGGCCAGCGGCATCGGCCTTGCGCTTGGTCGTGCGTTCGCGGAGGCCGGCATGAAGGTGATGCTCGCCGACATCGAGGCGGACGCGCTCGAACGCGCCGTCAAAAGTCTGGCTGAGTTTGGCTCGAGCGTCAGAGGCACGCTCTGCGATGTCGCCGATCCCGCAAGCGTCGAGGACGCCGCCGGTGCCGCGTTCGATGCCTTCGGCAATGTCCACATTCTCTGCAACAATGCCGGCGTCGCCGCCGGCGGCGGCATTGACGCGATCTCGCTCGAGAGCTGGCGCTGGGTGATCGATGTCAACCTGATGGGCGTCGTGCATGGCATCGCAAGCTTCCTGCCGCACATGCGCAAGCACGGCGAGGGCGGGCACATCGTCAACACCGCCTCGATGGCGGGGATAAACGGCGGCCTCGGCTTCAGCCCTTACTCGGCGACGAAGTTCGCGGTCGTCAGCATGTCCGAGGGGCTGGCCCTGCGGCTCAAGCCGCTTGGCATCGGCGTCAGCGTGCTGTGCCCGAGCTTCGTGCGGACCCGGATCGGCGAGAGCGGACGCAACCGCCCTCCGCGCTACGGTCCGACGCCTGCACTCGATCCTGACAGCCCGGCGGCCGCTATGGTCGCGGAGATCGCGCGGCAGCTCGAGGCTGGCATCGATCCGGCCGACGTCGCCGCACGCGTCCTTGCCGCCATACGGGAGGATCGCCTCTATGTATTTACCCATCCCGGGATGCGGGCCGAGGTCGAGACTCGGTTTGGCGCGATCCTGGCCGCGATGGACGAGGTCTGAAAGTTAATCTTTCGGTAGAGGACGAAGCGTCGCGTCGCCGGAAGAAAGCGTGGAAAAACAGCGCGCTGGCGCCGGGTTCTGATCGAATATTAAAACTGCGTTGCGCGGCCGTATAAGGCGCTATTGGCGCTGTCCCTGCGCGCAAAAGGCGGCTAGATATGCGCCGCCGGAGCGGGGATGGGGCCGCTCCCAAGCCTTGACAACTGGTCCCGCGAACAAGTTCTGGGAAATCGTCGCACGTGGACATGGACGGATTGAAACGACAGGCCGCCGCGCGCGCCCTGCAAGAGGTGCGCGACGGCATGAAGCTCGGGCTCGGCACCGGGTCGACCGCCAAGCATTTCGTCGACCTGCTTGGCGAGAAGGTGCGCGGTGGCATGAAGGTCGTGGGCGTGCCGACCTCGGAGGCGACCCGCGCGCAGGCGGAAGCCTGCGGCATTGCGCTCGCCACACTGGACGAGATCGACCATCTCGATCTCACGGTCGACGGCGCCGACGAGGTCGATCCCGCGCTCAACCTGATCAAGGGCGGCGGTGGCGCGCTGCTCCGCGAGAAGATCGTGGCGGCCGCATCCGATCGCATGGTCGTGATCGCCGGTGAGAGCAAGTGGGTCGATCCGCTCGGCCGTTTCCCGCTGCCGATCGAGGTGATCCCGTTCGGCCTCGCGGCGACCAAGGCGGCGATCGCCAAGGCCTTTGCGGAGGCCGGCGTTGCCGGCCAGATGGTGCTGCGGACGGCCAAGGATGGCCACGTTTTTGTCACCGATGGCGGCCACTGGATTGTCGACGCCCATCTGGGACGGATAGGGGATGCGCCGCGCCTGGCGGGACTGCTGAGCGTGATCCCGGGCGTTGTCGAACACGGGTTGTTCATCGGTCTCGCCGGCACGGTCGTGCTGGCGGGCGCGCAGGGAATTCGCGTTGTTGAACGGCGCTGACGCCGTAAATTCTGGGAGAATTAGAATGACGAGCTTTGTACGGATTTTGTCGGCCACAGGCCTCGGATTGGCTGTGGCCCTGACCGCCGTATCGGTGAGCGCGCAGCAGAAGGCGCCGGCTCCCGCGGCGGCGCCCACGCTGAAGGAAGGCTCGCCGGCGGCGATCGCGGCGGCCAAGGAAATCCTCAAGATGAAGAACGCGAGCGCGATGTACGCCAACGCCGTTCCCAACATCGTGCTGCAGACCAAGGAAAGCCTGCTGCAGTCCAACCTCAACTACCAGAAGGACCTCAACGAGGTCGCCACCATCGTCGCCAAGAACCTGGCCGGCCGCGAGCAGGAGATCGGCGATGGCATGGCCAAGGTCTATGCCAACGAATTCACCGAGCAGGAACTGAAGGACCTCGTCACCTTCTACAAGTCGCCGCTGGGCCAGAAGCTGCTCGCCAGCGAGCCCCGGGCAATCCAGTTTTCGATGTCCTATATGAACCAGTGGGCGCAGCAGTTCGCCGAGACTGTGAACGCCCAGTTCCGGGCCGAGATGCGCAAGCGCGGCAAGGAGATCTAATTCTCTGGAGTAGGACATAGAGCGCCATGGCTGAATACGACGTCGATCTGTTCGTCATCGGGGGCGGTTCGGGCGGGGTTCGCGCCGCCCGTATCGCCGCCGGCCATGGTGCCAAGGTCATGGTCGCTGAAGAGTACCGGATGGGCGGTACCTGCGTGATCCGCGGCTGCGTGCCGAAAAAGCTGTTCGTGATCGGCTCGCACGTCCAGCAGGAGATCGAGGATGCCGCCGGCTTCGGCTGGACCATCCCGCAAGCCTCGTTCGACTGGCCGACGCTCGTGGCCAACAAGGACAAGGAAATTGCGCGGCTAGAGGCGGCCTATACCACCAATGTCGAAAAATCCGGCGCGCATATCGTCAAGACGCGGGCCGTCTTCGAGGACGCGCACACGCTGCGTCTTGCGACCGGCGAGACGGTCAAGGCCAAGTACGTGCTGATCGCGACCGGCGGCGCGCCCAACCATGGGGCGGTAATCCCCGGCCTCGAGCACGTGATCTCGTCCAACGAGGCGTTTCACTTGCCCGAGTTGCCGCGGCGCATCGTGATCCAGGGCGGCGGCTACATCGCGCTGGAATTCGCCGGCATCTTCGCCGGCTTTGGCTCGGACGTCACCGTGATCTACCGCGGCGACAACATCCTGCGCGGCTTCGACAAGGACGTCCGAGAGCATGTGCGCGACGAGATGGAGAAGCGCGGCATCACCATCCTGACCGGCTGCACCGTTACCAAGGTCGATCGTCACGGCAAGGAATTCACCACGCATCTGTCCAACGGCTCGAGCCTCGCCTCCGAAAAGGTGATGTTTGCGATCGGCCGGCATCCTAACGTCGCCAATCTCGGCCTGGAAAAGGCGGGCGTCGCCATCAACGCGGACAATGGCGGCATCGCGGTCGATGCCTGGTCGAAAAGCTCGGTGCCGAACATCTACGCCATCGGCGACGTCACCCATCGCCACAACCTGACGCCGGTCGCGATCCGCGAGGGCCACGCCTTCGCCGACACCGTGTTCGGCAAGCGCCCGGTCCAGGTCGACCACGCCAGCATTCCGACCGCGGTGTTCTCGCAGCCGGAGGTCGGCACCGTGGGTCTGACGGAGGCCGAGGCGCGCGCGCAGTTCAGCCACGTCGACGTCTACAAGACCAGTTTCCGCCCCATCAAGGCGACGATGTCAGGCCGCGACACCCGCGTGCTGATGAAGCTCGTGGTCGACGGCGTAAGCGACCGCGTGCTTGGCTGTCACATCGTCGGCGATTGCGCCGCCGAGACCATCCAGGTGGTCGCGATCGCGGTGAAGATGAAAGCGACCAAGGCCGACTTCGACGCGACCTTCGCGCTACACCCCACCGCCGCCGAAGAACTCGTGACCATGCGCACGCCAAGCGCGCGATACGTCAGGCAGGCCGCGGAGTAGTACCCCGCTCGTCATTCCGGGGCGCGCGAAGCGCGAGCCCGGAATCCGTCTTGCCATTCGCGTCCGCGGTCCGATGGATTCCGGCCCTGCGTGCTGCGCACGCATCCCGGAATGACGAGGGCGGAGGGGCAACGCTCCCGTCTCACTGCACAAGACTGCGCACCGCCCACAGCCCTGCGAACACGGTGCGCAGCGGGGGCGATCCGGCCATGACACCGGAAACTTGAATGCCCATGCGACGCATTTTGCTTCCGCGGCGGCGCCTCCGCGCCAGCAAGCGCTCAAGAACCTTTCCGGAGTTCGGCGATTAGGCGAACGAGGTAGCCCCTCAAAACCTGCGGAGAGTTCCATGCAAGTCCAGGAAATGATCAGTCGGCACCCACGGGCCCATGGCGAGGGCGATGGCCTGCTCGTCCGCTGCATCGAGCAATGCTATTCCTGCGCCCAGATCTGCACGTCTTGCGCCGATGCCTGCCTCGCGGAGGAGATGGTCAAGTCGCTGACGCAATGCATCCGCCTGAACCTCGACTGCGCGGACGTCTGCAATATCACCGGCAGGATGGCCACCCGTCAGACGGGTTGGGACGACGAAATGATCCGCCGCATGCTGCACACTTGCACCGCGGCCTGCCGGCTTTGCGCCGACGAATGCCAGAAGCACGCAGGCGAGCACGAGCATTGCCGCATCTGCGCCGACGCCTGCCGCCGCTGCATGCAGGCCTGCGAAGAGGCCGGGCGCAGCATGGCGCATTGAGGGAACTGGCCGATGGCCATCTGTCGATCCGGCTATTCCGCGCCTTGCCGCCGGAACGAAGCGGCCGCTCTTGGCTTATGAGAACAGGAGTTTTGGTTTCGAGCAGAGCGGCGAGGAGCACATGCTCGCCCTGTCCATCATATGGAGCTGTCCAAACTGTCATCTGCCGCTGACGCACGTGGAGACAGTTTGGGACATGGAGAAAAGAGAGCGTATTCGGATATTCGAGTGTGGTCGCTGCACCGAATTGATCTGGGAGGATTCGTCGTGCGCGGTGGCCGCTTCACGCGCGAAGCGCTCGACTGTCCGTCAGCCTCACCACGTTAGGCGAAAGGCCACCTTGCGCCCATAGCGGGGAGAAATCTCACCTGCCAGGAGCATCGGCGGCGCTGCGGGGGCTCCCGCCGGCCGCCATCCGAGGCTAACCGGGGCGGTCGAGTATCTCGCGGACGCGCAAAGCAAGCTTTGCTTGCGATACGGGCTTTTCCAGGAGATCGACCCCTTGATCCAGCCGGCCTTGGTGCACAATGGCGTTGCGCGAATAGCCCGTCATATAGAGGATTTTGAGTTCCGGCCGGATTTGGATCGCTCGTTTGCCCAGTTCCCTGCCGTTCATGCCGGGCATCACCACGTCCGTCAGCATGAGATTGATGTGCGGCTGATCCTGCAGCAGCAGCGTGAGCGCCGCTTGCGCGCTTGGAGCGGTGAGCACGCGATAGTTCAGGTCGCGCAGCAGCTCACCTACATAGGCGCGGAGATCTTCGTCGTCCTCAACGACAAGGATTGTCTCAACCTTGTCGCCTTCGGCGAAAGGCTCGCTGATCTCTTCCGCTTCCATGACCGCGCCATGGTGGCGCGGGAAATACATCTTGATGGTTGTTCCCTGTCCCACCTCGCTGTAGATCTTGACGTGTCCGCCCGACTGCTTGACGAACCCGTAGACCTGGCTGAGACCGAGGCCCGTGCCGTGGCCGGCTTCCTTTGTCGTGAAGAAGGGCTCGAAGGCGTGATGCAGCACGTCCTGGTTCATGCCCACGCCGTTGTCGGTGACGCATACGACCACATACTGGCCCGGCGTCAGCTCGGGATTGCGTGAGCAATATTCCTCGTCGGCGGCGACGTTCACCGCTTCGATCGTGAGCTTGCCGCCCTCCGGCATGGCATCGCGCGCGTTGATCGCGAGGTTGACGAGCGCCGATTCCAGGTGGTTGGGATCGACCTCCACCTGCCAGAGGCCGGCGCTGCCGACGGTCTGCACTTCGATCCGCTCACCAAGGGTCCGCTGCAGGAAGTCCTGCAGGCCGGCCAGGAAGTTGTTGAGGTTGATCGACCTGGGGTCAAGCGCCTGGCGGCGCGAGAAAGCGAGCAGCCTGCTGGTCAGCGCGGCCGCACGTTGGGCGCCGCGCTTGGCGTGAGCGAGCGCGCGTTGGATGCTGCTGTTGGCCGGAACCTGCTTGAGATGGCGTTCGGCGGTTTCGAGATTGCCCATCACGATCATCAAGAGGTTGTTGAAATCGTGCGCGATGCCGCCGCTGAGCTGTCCGACCGCTTCGAGCTTCTGCGAGGCGACCAGCTGGTTTTGAATTTCCGCCAGCTTATCCTGGGCCTCCTTGCGCTCGCTGATGTCCCGCGTGACCTTGGCAAATCCGATCAATTCGCCGTTCTCGTCGGTGATCCTGTCGATCACGACGGAGGCCCAGAACTTCGAGCCATCCTTGCGGATTCGCCAGCCCTCGGCCTCGAACCGGCCCTGGCGCGCGGCCTGCTCCAGCGCCTTCCTCGGAATCTCGAGGGCGCGATCCTCTTCGCTGTAGAAGCGTGAGAAATGCTGGCCGATGATCTCGTCCGGCTCGTAGCCCTTGATCCGCTGCGCACCGGGGTTCCAGGTAACGATGTTGCCAGCAGCATCGAGCTGGAAGATCGCATAATCGACGACCGCTTCGATCAACCGCCGATAGCGCTGCTCGCTCTCCAGCAGCCTCTGGTGGGCCTCCTGCCGCTCGGTGATGTCGCGGGTCAACTTGGCGAAGCCAAGCAGCCTTCCTTGTTCATCCTTGATGGCGTCGAGCACGACCATTGCCCAGAACCGGCTGCCGTCCTTGCGCACCCGCCAGCCTTCGGCGGTGAACCGTCCTTTCTCGCGGGCAGTGGCGAGCGCCCGGTCTGGCAGCCCAGCGTCGCGATCCTCGGGTGGGTAGAACATCGAGAACGATTTTCCGATGATTTCATCGGCGCGGTAGCCCTTCAGGCGCGCGGCGCCGGAATTCCAGCTCGCGATCGTGCCATCCGGCTCGACCATGTAGATGGCGTAGTCGACAATGGCGTCGATGAGGAGTTGAAGGCGTTCAGCGTCCGCTATCTGGTTTACGGGGTGTTCCATGCTTGGGAAGGCTGCTCGCGTGTCGAGGCATACTCGGTCGGAGTGATTGGGGCCGTGCAGGTTGTGCGCTACACGATTGGCGGTGTTGCTGACAATAATAGCAGTAGCTCCAGCTAGTTCCGCTATCGGCCAAACGGCTTACCGTGACCGGTAGGCAGTGATGATCGACGGGTCCGATTCACCCCTAGGGATAGATATAGGTTGTGGCGCGAGTCGGCGGCGGCTGTGAGCATGACGTGCCGGACTATTGACACCCCTTGTGAGTCCGGCAGGCCTCCGGTCCCCAGCTCATGCGGAGCTGGGGATTTTTATTCCTGCAGCCGCGGGCTGCGATGGATCGTTGCGGCCGCAGCCTTTTCTGGTTTGTTTGGAAATCCGGCTTGCGTTGGCGCGGATGGAAAGCGAGGAAATCTGGTTCCGGAATTAACCTGAATCCGTAGCATCAAGCTTAATTCCGGTATTGTGCTGCGGCCGGGAAATGTTGGCACTAGGTTGCGGTATGCCAAACCGCAACCGCCGCAATGAGCCGCCATCAGCGCCCTGGATCAGAAACGATCTGCGCGCCCAGTACGAAGAGATTCTTCGCCTGCGAGCCAAGTTGAAGCGCTTGCTCGCGAAGAAGAAGCGCGGCCAATCGAAGCGACGGGCCAGCCACCATTAAAGCGAAGGACGAGCTATGATGTGCTCTTGCACATCAGAGAATCCATTAGGCCACAAGCGTGAACGGCGAAATGGACTCAATGCCGGACTTGGGCAAAATGCGATCTCACTCTCGTGGAATTTGTGCACCCGGCGCGGCGTGACTGTGAGGCCTCCTTTCCGGCGGCGACACAATGCAATCGATTCTACGGCACATAGCCTTGTAGCAATCGCATGCCGCTGCTTCGAGCCGCGGTCTGTCAATCTCAATCAGACCCCGCCGATTGGACCGGATGGCGCGCGACACCCGAAGCTTGTGCACGACCTGCGTCACGGTCGTTCGCCGCACGCCGAGCAACGTCGAAAGTTCCTCCTGCGTCACCGGCAGGATGTCACCATGAATTCTATCGTGGATATGGAGCAGCCACCGCGCCAAGCGGGCGTCGACCGAGTGCAGCGCATTGCAGGCGCCCACGTACTGGAATTGCGTCATCAGGACCCCGGTGTGGGCCCAAACCAAATCCCTGATCGCGCCACTGTGGCTGAAGGCCGCATGAAATCTTGCAGGAGAAATCTGCAACGATGTCCCAGCGACGAGCACGATCGCGGTCGCCTCAGAGCGGGTGGGGCCCAGCGCCGACAACAGCCCCGCGGCTGCCTCATTCCCGATGACAGCGGTTGCCACCGTTTGGCCGTTGGGCATGTCCAGCATGAACGAAATCGTCGCGCTGCATGGGAAATAGATCTGCTCAATTCGCTCCGTCGATCGTATCAGAACCTCGTCGCGTTCAAGCGATACGTTTCGGAGGTAGGGAGCGAGCAAATTAAAATCTGCCGGCGGCAGTGCAGCTAACAGTCGATTACCGACCCTGGTAGGGTGCTCCATCACGGGAAAGCTCCTTCCCTCGACGGACGTGCGGCTCTCTGCAGAGAATTTCGGGGGCCAGGCTGCGGTGCCGCGCCTGATGGTCTTTCATTTCGCTAAGGTGTCCTGCTTGAAACGCAGTGGTGGTAGCTTGGCAGCCTCTTCGCGAAGCGCCTTAGCGTCCGCAGCCGGCGGGAGCACAACCGATCTCTCGGTTACCGACGCCCGCGAATAAACGCCACCAGCAACGCTAAAATTATGCGCCTAAATCCAAAATCGCGCTAGCCCTCCACGATGAACGATTTCGTAAGAACCTCGGGGCGTTTTGATCTGGATCAAGCTCGGCGGATGGGGCGGTGAACTCGTGGAAGGCTTTGATCTAAGTCAAACGAAATGCAGGCTCGCAACGAAAACTGTTGATGGTGCTGGTCCCCCTTTGGCGCGGGCATCTCTGCCGGAGCTATCGGATCGACGGCACTCCACAATCGGGAGGATGCCCATGGCTCGTTACGGTCTCATCGGCTTCGCGGCAGCCATTCTTGTCGCTGCCAGTTTGGTTCCAGATGACGCTTTTGCCCGCCGTGGTGGAGGTGGAGGGCTCCGTGCCGGTGGATTTCATGGCGGCGGCATGCGCGGCGCTCAGTTCCGGGGCGGGGCTGTTCATGCCGGGCGCGTCGGCGGATACGGGGTCGCCGGACGTGGATACGGGTATCGGCCAATAGCGGGGCGCCCGGTCGCCCGCGCGGCAGTTGCCGGAGGGGTTTACCGCAATGCGGCATATCGCGGGGCGTGGAGAGGGGCGGCCTATGGCCTCGGTGCGGCAGCGGTAGGAGCTGCCGCGGCCGGAGCCTACGGCTACTACGGCGGCTACAATAGCTGCTCCTACGACACCTACGGCAATTGGGTCTGCCCGGGTCAGTATCCTTACGGATATCGATACTGACGAACACCATCCATTGCGGACGGCAGTTCGGTAACGCGGCTGCCGCCTGCTCTCAGTTGAGGTTGATCTAACATGGCCGACACTCCCAAGCTCTCAGTTGAGAAAGCGCTTGAAAAGCTGCGCGGCAGCGAGTCGCCGAAATCGAAGAACGAGCGGTTCGGCGAAAAAATGGAGGAGCTCGACGAGGAGATAAAGCGCATGAGGGCGCAGAGGCTTCGCCTCGATCAGAACCGGCGCAAGCAGGATTGAGCGCGGTACCAGCAGCCGTTGAGCGGGTTCGTGTCACTCAGATCGGCTCGTGCGATCCGGGTGGCACCATATACAGCGTCATGGCGAAGATCGCGTAGATGAATAGCAGCAAGGCACCAATAAACCATGCTGACCGTCCGCTGTTGGTGATGAAGCAGGATGTAACGGTGGCGATCATCACCATGGTGACGGCGCCCGGCCAGAACTGCAGGTCCATTGGTTTCGGACCGATAACGTAGCTGAGAAGCACCAGTACCGGCGCAACAAACAGGGCAATCTGCGAGGCGCTTCCGAGCGCAATGCTGACGCTCATATCGAGGCGGTTCTTCCGGGCCGCAGAAAACGCCACCGCCATTTCCGCCGCAGCACCGACAAGCGCGACGATGATGAAGCCGACGAACGCAGGGCTTATCCGTAGAGTCTCTCCTGCCTTCTGCACGGAACCAACGAATATCTCGCTCACCAGGGCAACTAGCACCGTGACGACGATGAGTGTGCCGCTCGCTAGTCCAATCGGCCAACCAGCTCCGCCCGCCTCGCCGTGATCCTCGCTCGCGAAGAGTTCCTTGTGCGTCTTGAGCGAGAACAGCAGGCCCAGCGCGTAGGCAAGTATGAGCAATACGGCAAGGCCTGCACTGAGCTTCTGTGCCATCACCGCGCCTCGTGCCAGATCGAGGTCGGCGACCGCTGCCGGTGCGAGCAGAGCGATCGTGGCCATCAACAGCAATGCCGAATACAGCCTTCCTCCGGCGCGATTGTAGTCCTGAACGTGATGCCTGAGCCCGCCGAGCAGAAATGAAGCTCCCAGCATGAACAGCGAATTGGTGACGATGGCGCCAGCGATCGATGCTTTCACCAGCATGTACTCTCCAGCGCGTAGCGCGGCTATCGCGATGATCAGCTCGGTTAGATTTCCTAACGTGGCGTTGAGCAGGCCACCTATCGCATCACCGGTCTTTTCAGCAACGCTTTCGGTTGCGTGACTAAGCAGAGCCGCAAGCGGTACGATAGCCAGCACAGCGAGTACAAAGAGGACTGTGTGGGCGGAAGGCGCCGTTCTTTCGACCACGAGCACGACAGGCACGAAAACCAGCATCCAGAGCAGCGGATTGTGCCTGATTTCCTTGAGCAGAAGGTTCATTGTTCTACCCCTCCGCAAGCAGTCGACGGCACGTTTCTGAGCGCAGAGCCCCGTTTGTTATTGATCTAGCTCAAGGCGGGACTCTTCAGCTTCCCGATGCCCTCTGCATGACGGGCTGCTCACCCCCGTCATTCCGGGGCGCGCCTCTTGGCGCGAGCCTGGAATCCATTCGTCCACTTGCGCGGGTGGTGAAATGGATTCCGGGCTCGATGCTGGCGCATCGCCCCGGAATGACGGCGGAGAAAAATTCGCCAGCGTATTCAACCTGATTTGCCTCGTCCACTCCTGCAGCGAAAAACATTCCGCTTCCGTCGTCGGGCAAATCAGTGATTTAACTCCGCGCGTCTCACGGCGGATGAGGGGCGGGTCGCGATCGTCACGAACGTTGCGGTGGGATGCGGTGGACGAGAGTGTCACGACTGACGAGCGTGGCATTCACGGACGGCGAAGTCGTGTGGTCCTGGCGCCCCGACGCTGGCGCTAAGCTTGCGAGCAGCAAGAGCTGCCGCGGGTGACGGTGGCAAGAAAGCCCGGTCACCGAGGAGAGCACGAAGGAAACCGTAACACCATCGCGCAGGGAAAGCCGGAATGCTTCGGTTGAACCTGTGGTCCTACCCCCGTGCTTTTTGTTGCACGGGACCCACGGGTGCAACCGGCACCCGGCTTTCCCTGCGCCCTCTAAGTCGAGGAGGGTGAAACGAGACGCAAAGCTCGGGCAATACATGCCGCGAGAATGCAGATTCACGTTTTTTCCTCAAACTCTATCGTCATGCCCCGCGAAAGCGGGGCATCCAGTATCCGGCGGCCTCTCGGCTCAAGCACCGCCGCCTCTGAATACTGGATCGTTCGGTCAAGCCGGATGATGACAGCGGAGAAGCTGTTTGACATTTGAATCAAATGAATCAGAGCTCGCAATGACGATAGCGCTTGAGCTACTCACCCGCCTCGAGCCATTCCGCGGCGCCGCGCCAGAGCGTGTCGCGGTGCTCGGGCGGAAGAAACCGAAATGGCCGATCTTCGCAACGCCGGCATCATCAGGCGTGATCGCGATGATCTCCGGTTTGGCGGCACCAAATCCCGAGCACAGCAATTCGACCGCGGGCCGCGTCGCCCAGGGATCGTCGCTGATGCAGAGCGCGCGCAGGGCGCCCTCGAACTTCGCGAAGTTCGATAGCGTGGTGAGCGCAGCATCATCGAACAGATAGCGCGGGCGGTTCACCCAATTCGTCCACTGCTCGAACACCCCCTTCGGCAAATCCATGCCGAGCCCGGCCCAGCCGGGTGTGTAGCCGAGCATGCGGGTCAACGGCAAAAGGATGTAGTTCATGGCGCCGTAGACACGATAGCGTTCGGGCGAGGCCATCAATCGCCAGGTCGCGGCCTGCGAGGCGACCAGCAGCGCGCGCGACACCTCGATGTTGTTCGGGATCAGTCCCAGCGCCTGGCCGCCGAAGGAATGGCCGATATAAGCGAGCGGCAGCGCCCGGTTGCGCTCGCGCATCCATCTCACGGCGGCGGTGACGTCGAGCGCGGCCCAGTCCGACATCGAAGCCTTGAAGCCGACCAGCGATTTCGGCTGCTTGTCTCCGCTCACGGACTTCGGCCCGGAATCGCCGGTGCCGCGATAATCGTAGGTGAGGACGACGGAGCCGCGCTTGGCGAGATAGGCGGCAAAGCCCTTGTAGACCTTGCGCGGCACGGCGGTCGCCGAATTGATCAGGACCGCTTGCCACTTGGCGCCGCGGGGCAGGAACAGCGTCGCTCCGAGAGGGTAGCCGTCGATGGCGGGTACAATGATGTCGTCGGCGAAGACGTCGTCGAGCGCAGCCTCAGCCACTTACGGATTTTCCTTAAGCGTTGACGTTTTGCTCTAACAAATGCGAATTCGACTGTTGTTGCAAGAGCTTGAGCGGACAGATGGAATTCCGGCTGGCGGTCCTTCAACAGCCTGTATATATAGCTTCGCTTTCCCGGATAAGTAGCGGTTTTTGCTCAGGAGTTAACGCCCATGTCCGAGCGCTGGACACCCGACAGTTGGCGCGCCAAGACGGTCTTGCAGATGCCGGACTATCCGGATGCCAAGGTACTGGCCGACGTGGAGGCGCAGCTTGCGACCTTTCCGCCGCTGGTGTTCGCGGGCGAAGCCCGCAACCTGAAGAAAGCGCTGGCGCGTGTCGCTGCCGGCGAGGCTTTCCTCTTGCAGGGCGGCGACTGCGCGGAGAGTTTTGCCGAGCACGGCGCCAACAACATCCGCGACTTCTTCCGTGTGCTGCTGCAGATGGCGGTGGTCCTGACTTATGCCGGCGCGCTGCCAGTGGTGAAGGTTGGCCGCATCGCCGGGCAATTCGCCAAGCCGCGCTCCTCGCCGACCGAGAAGGCAGGCGACGTCGAACTGCCGAGCTATCGCGGCGACATCATCAACGACATTGCCTTCACGAAGGAGGCGCGCACGCCCGATCCGCAGCGCCAGTTGATGGCCTATCGGCAGTCGGCGGCGACCCTCAATTTGCTGCGGGCGTTCGCCACCGGCGGCTTCGCCAATCTTGGGAGCGTGCACCAGTGGATGCTCGGCTTCCTGAAGGACTCGCCGCAGTCACGCCGCTACAAGGAACTCGCCGACCGCATCTCGGAAGCGCTGAACTTCATGCGTGCCTGCGGCCTAGACCTCGAGAGCCATCCGGAACTGCGA
The DNA here is from genome assembly GCF_059512425.1 of Bradyrhizobium sp. Leo78. Lineage (NCBI taxonomy): Bacteria > Pseudomonadati > Pseudomonadota > Alphaproteobacteria > Hyphomicrobiales > Nitrobacteraceae > Bradyrhizobium > Bradyrhizobium sp. Leo78. Next base: position 200,566 of record NZ_JCAMOT010000009.1, on the reverse strand, counting down.
TCGACCGATTTCTATACCAGCCACGAGGCCCTGCTGCTCGGCTATGAGCAGGCGCTGACGCGGGTCGATTCCACGACCGGCGACTGGTACGCGACCTCGGGCCACATGATCTGGATCGGCGACCGCACCCGCCAGCTCGAGAACGGCCATGTCGAATATTTCCGCGGCATCAAGAATCCGATCGGCCTGAAATGCGGCCCGTCGCTGAAGGCCGATGAGTTGTTGAAGCTGATCGACGTGCTGAACCCTGACAACGAGCCCGGCCGGCTGACGTTGATCGCCCGCTTCGGCGCCGACAAGGTTGCCGAGCATCTGCCGGCGCTGATCCGGGCGGTGCAGCGGGAAGGGCGCACGGTGGTGTGGTCCTGCGATCCCATGCACGGCAACACCATCACCTCGACATCAGGCTACAAGACCCGTCCGTTCGACCGGGTGCTGTCGGAAGTGAAGTCGTTCTTCGCCATCCATCAGGCCGAAGGCACCTACGCCGGCGGCGTTCACCTGGAGATGACCGGGCAGGACGTCACCGAATGCATCGGCGGCGCGCGCGCGATCACGGACGAGGATCTCAACGACCGCTACCACACGGTCTGCGATCCCCGTCTCAACGCCGAACAGTCGATCGATATGGCCTTCCTGATCGCAGAGCTCCTGAAACAGGAGCGGGCGAGCAAGGTCAAACCGATGCCGGCAGTAGCGGGGCTCTAACACTTGCTGCGGTTCTGGCGGGCCACCATCAATTCGTGGAACGGCCTTGGTTTTGCGATCCGTTCCGAGCAGGCGGTTCGCGAGGAGGTGGTGGCGCTGTTGTTGTCGGTGCCGGCGGCGTGGCTGATCGGCGCCACCGTGATGCGCTCCGTCGAGCTCGTTGCATCGGTGGTGCTGGTGCTCGTGATCGAGCTGCTCAACACCGCGATCGAGAAGCTCGCCGACCGCCTGACCACGGACCATGATCCGCAGATCGGTCGGGTCAAGGACATGGGCTCCGCCGCGGTCGGCGTTGCGCTGGTGATGGCCGGGCTGTTCTGGCTGTTCGCCCTCGCCGAGCGCATGGGCATGATCTAACGCAGGCGATTGCAGTTTACAGGGGTGCAAGGCACCATTGATCCCATGAGCGAACCTGAGTTCATTGTTACACTGGCGCAACTCAATCCGACTGTCGGCGACGTCGCCGGCAACGCCTCGAAGGCGAGCGCCGCGCGGCAGACGGCGAAGGCCGCCGGCGCCGATCTCATGGTGCTGTCGGAGCTGTTCATCGCCGGCTATCCGCCGGAGGACCTGATCCTGAAGCCGGCGTTCCAGGCCGCCTGCCGTGCCGCGGTCGAGGAACTGGCGCGTGAGACGGCTGATGGCGGTCCGGCGGTCCTGATCGGGACGCCCTGGGTCGAGGACGGCAAGCTCTATAACGCCTGCGCGCTGCTCGACGGCGGCCGCATCGCAGCGCTGCGCTTCAAGGCCAACTTGCCGAACTACGGCGTGTTCGACGAGAAGCGGCTATTCGCACGCGGACCGGCGCCGGGGCCGGTCACGGTGAAAGGTGTCCGGGTCGGCGTGCCCATCTGCGAGGACATCTGGCTCGAAGAGTCCGAGGATTATGAGAACGTCGTCGAATGTCTCGCCGAGACCGGCGCGGAAATCCTAGTGGTGCCAAACGGCTCGCCCTATGCGCGCGACAAGAACGATCTCCGGCTTTCGATCGCGGTCGCCCGCGTCACCGAGAGCGGCTTGCCGCTGATCTATCTGAACGAGGTGGGCGGGCAGGACGAATTGGTGTTCGACGGCGCCTCGTTCGCGCTCAACGCTGATCTGTCGGTGGCGGCGCAGCTTCCGGCCTTCGAGGAGAGCATCACGACGCTGCGCTGGACCAGGAGCGAGGCGGGCTGGCGCTGCAACGGACCGATCATGCCACTGCTGGAGGGCGACAAGGCGGACTATGCGGCCTGCGTGCTCGGTTTGCGCGACTATGTCCGCAAGAACGGCTTTCCGGGGGTGCTGCTCGGCGTCTCCGGCGGCATCGATTCGGCGCTCTGCGCGGCGATTGCGGTGGACGCGCTCGGTACTGAGCAGGTCCACGGCGTAATGCTGCCGTTCCGCTACACCGCGCAGGTGTCGCTGGATGATGCGGCAAGCCTGACCAGGATGCTCGGCATCCGCTACGAGGTGCTGCCGATCGCGGACGCCGTGAACGGGTTCGAGAAGATCCTTGCCGAGCCGTTCAAGGGCCTGCCGCGCGACATCACCGAGGAGAATTTGCAGGCGCGGACCCGCGGGACCTTGTTGATGGCGCTCTCCAACAAGACCGGCGCGATGGTGGTGACCACCGGCAACAAGTCGGAGATGTCGGTCGGCTATGCCACGCTCTACGGCGACATGAATGGCGGCTTCAACCCGATCAAGGACATCTACAAGACCGAGGTGTTCCGGCTTTCCGCCCTGCGCAACACCTGGAAGCCGGACGGCGCGCTCGGCCCGTCGGGCGAGGTGATCCCGCCCTCGATCATCACGCGGCCGCCGACGGCCGAACTGCGCGAGAACCAGACCGATCAGGACTCGCTGCCGCCTTACGACGTGCTCGATGCGATCCTGGAACGCCTGATCGAGCGCGAGGAGCCGCTCGCGTCGATCGTCGCCGCAGGCTTCGATCGCGAACTGGTCGCGCGTATCGATCGCCTGCTTTCCATCGCCGAATACAAGCGCCGGCAGGCCGCGCCCGGCGTCAAGGTCACGCCGAAGAATTTCGGCCGCGACCGCCGTTATCCCATCACCAACCGCTTTCGCGATCGCGGCGAGGCGTTGCCGCAGCCGGAAGAGAAGCTGGTGACGCGCGGTACCCGCGCTTCGGTGGAGGCGTTCGAGGGCTGATTATTGTTGTTTCTTCGGGAGGAAAGTCGGGCCAACGGTGCGGATCGGCCGATCTCCCGGCGGGGTCTGGTCGACCGGCGCTGCCGGTGCGTCGGGCGCCGGGCTGGCATTCGCTGATGTCGCGCCCTTCTTCCCGGCCGGGGCTTGCTTGGTGGACTGCTGTTGCGCGCGTTGCTGCATCTTCCGCGCGCTCTCCTCGGTGACGATGATGTCGCCCTGCTGCTCGACGGCGGCCCTGTCGTCGACCGATTTCAGCGCTTCCGCCCAGGTCTGCCCCGCCGGCTTGCAGGAGCAGGACGGGTTGAACTCGGTGCGGAACTTGAACGCGTTCGGCAGCGACGTGTAGGGCTGGCCATTGACCGAGACCGCCTGGTTGATGTCCTCGCCGGGATTGCGATAGGCGAACAGGGTTGCTTCCGCCGCCGGGCACTGCGCCTTGCAGGTCTTCTCGTCGTCGGCGAAGCGTCCCTGCACCGTCGCAAACGAGATCGGGAAATAGGCGCCGTCACAGCTTCGCACGCAGACCGTACGGTAGGTGCCGGATTGCGGGGCGAGGTCGCCGGTCGGCGGCGCAATGGTCACGTTATCATCGTTACGATTGCCAAAGAGATTGTCGAGGAAATTGCCAGGCCCCCGCACGGCATTGGCATATTGCGGGCCGCAATTGTTCTGCGCGAGCGCAGTCAACACCGAGCGGCGCTGGTTCTCGCGGTCGCCGCCGCCGAGCCCGCCGCTGCGCATCCGCTCCAGGGTCATCATGATTTGATCGAGATTGCTGCGCATCTGCTGGATCTGGGTGTTGATCGGACCGCATTGCGCCGGGCCGTTGTTGAACAGCGAGAAGAAGCCGGAGCCATCGCAGCCCATGCGCCGCCCCTGCGCGATCACACGGTCGAGCTCGGCCTGCTGTCTCGAGGCGGCTTCCTGGTAGCGGCGGATCTGCTCGTCCCTGATCGAATCGCCGCTGCCGCCTCCGCGGTCGATGCTCGCAAGCTGACCCTCGAGCCGGATGCAGATCGGATTGGACGGCGCGCCCGGCGGCGCGTCCTGAGACATCTGCGCGTAAGCATCGTCAGGCGTCTGCGCCAACGCATCAGTGGCCGGCAGGGCAGTGCCGACCAGAAGGGCGCACATCAAAATCCAGCGGGAGAAGCAAGAGTTCAGGCGATTGGGCATGTCCAGTCACAGAATGACGCCGCGCGGCGGGCGAGCCCGACGGCGCGGCCAAGGCCGCCTGCAATAGCCGTTTCTCGGGGCAGCGTCACGTCGTTTCCGGGGCCCCGATGTGGCAAAACCCCGTGAGAATACCGGCCCTTGGCAGGCCCTTGGCTGCCCCTTGGCCGGATCAGCGCTGGCAGGTGATGGCGATATATTCGCCGCAGGCGGCGCCGCTGCAGTTTCCCGCGGCCTTCGGAACGGCGCCGGTAATTTCGTCAGGATCGACGCGGCGATAGGCGGTGGCCTGGGCAAAATCTCGTGACTGGCAATAGGAGCGGGCGGCGTGCGCCCCGCACTTGTCGCCCCGCGCGAGGCATTCGTCGACACCATAGCCGTCATCATGGTTGGCGATGATGAAGACGCGGCTGTCGGCCAGTGCGGCGGAGGTGGCTAAAATGAATGTGCAGGCAAGGAATGCCGATCGAAATCGCATGGAGCACCGAGTGGGGAAGGGAACCAGTGCCTATCCGATTACGCCCAATACGTTAATAATGATTAACCATGGTGCGTTTGGAATCATCGGAAGGGGCGGAATCGCCTTCAGAACGGGCGCAAACAGCCCTTGACGCCGTCCCCCGGATGGCGCCATGGTGGAACCATGAACGGCCACCTCGCCATCTGCAGCATTTGCCGCGAGATTATTAGCTAGCGATTCGCTGGCTGAGGCCGTCTTTTCTCACATCGAGATCACGTGACGACCCGGCCACAAGGGACGGGTATTCCATGCAATTGCGTCTGTACGATACGTTGACCCGGGAAAAGCGGCCCTTCGTGCCGCTCGATCCCAACAATGTGCGCATCTATGTCTGCGGGCCGACGGTCTATGACTTCGCCCATATCGGCAACGCGCGCCCGGTGATCGTCTTCGACGTGCTGTTCCGCTTGCTGCGGCACGTCTATGGCGACGACCACGTCAAATATGTCCGGAACATCACCGACGTCGACGACAAGATCAACGATCGCGCGGCGCGGGATTATCCCGGCCTGCCGCTGAACGAGGCGATCCGCAAGGTTACCGAGCAGACGGAGCGGCAGTTTCACGACGACGTCGATGCGCTCGGCGCGCTGCGTCCCACGGTCGAGCCGCGCGCGACCGAGCACATCGCGGAGATGCGGGTGCTGATCGAGAAGCTAGTCACAGATGGTTTTGCCTATGTCGCCGAAGACCACGTGCTGTTCTCGCCGCAGGCGATGAACGCCGCCAACGGCGTGCTGCCGCGTTACGGCGCGCTCGCCAACCGCTCGCTGGATGAGATGATCGCGGGCGCCCGCGTCGATGTTGCCCCCTACAAGCGCGACAACACCGATTTCGTGCTGTGGAAGCCGTCCAAGCCCGGCGAGCCGTCGTGGCCGTCGCCGTCAGGCATCGCAGCGCCGGGACGTCCGGGCTGGCATATCGAATGCTCGGCGATGGCGTGGAAGCATCTCGGCGAGCAGTTCGACATCCATGGCGGCGGCATCGACCTCGTGTTCCCGCATCATGAGAACGAACTCGCGCAAAGCTGCTGCGCCTTCCACGAAGCGCGGATGGCGAACACCTGGATGCACAACGGCTTCCTGCAGGTCGAAGGCGAGAAGATGTCGAAGTCGCTCGGCAACTTCGTCACGATCAGGGAGTTGCTGGCGGATTGGCCGGGCGAAGTGCTGCGCCTGAACATGCTCAAGACGCACTATCGCTCGCCGATCGACTGGACGCTGAAGGGATTGGAAGAAAGCGCCAGGGCGCTCGACGACTGGTACGCCGTGGCAGCAGATGCCGTGGGCGATCGGCCGGCTGAGGGCGTGGTCGAGGCATTGTCCGACGACCTCAACACGGCGCAGACGATCACGGCGCTGCACGGGTTGCGGAATGCGGCTGTGAGCGATGGAGAGGCGCGCGGCACTTTTGCGGCATCGCTCCGCTTCCTGGGCTTCCTCGGCCAGAGTGCCGCGGAATGGAAGGGCCGCAAGCAGCAGGCGAGTGGCATCGATCCGAAATGGGTTGAAGGCCTGATCTTGGATCGTGCGGCCGCACGTGCGCGGAAGGATTTCAAGGAGTCCGATCGCATCCGCGACGAGCTTGCGGCCAAGGGCGTCGTGCTGAAAGACGGCAAGGGGGCCGACGGCAAACCCGTGACCACATGGGAGTTGGCATGATGGCACAGGCACTCCCACAACCCGGACTGCGACCGTTCCTGCCGGCGGATACGCCGATGCTGGCGGCGATCTTCGTGGCCGCGATCCAGGAACTGACCGGCGACGACTACGGCGAGACGCAGCAGGAAGCCTGGGCAGCCGTGGCTGATGACGAGGTGGCCTTCGGCAAGAAGCTCGCCGGGGAGTTGACGCTGATCGCAACCATCCAGAATTCGCCGGTCGGCTTTGCTTCGCTGAAGAACAACAACCAGATCGACATGCTCTACGTGCATCCGAGCGTGGCCGGGCAGGGCGTCGGCGCGATGCTGTGCGACGCGCTGGAAAAGCTCGCCGGCGCGCGCGGCACCAAGACGCTTTCGGTCGATGCCAGCGACAACGCGCTCGATTTCTTCCGCAAGCGCGGCTACGTCGCCAAGCAGCGCAACAGCGTGAGTATTGAGGGCGAGTGGCTCGCCAACACCACGATGCAGAAGACGCTGGCGAATGGCACTGCCGCGGGAGGCACGCCGTGAGCCGCGAACGTCTCTATCTCTTCGACACCACCCTGCGTGACGGCGCGCAGACCAATGGCGTCGATTTCACCTTGCAGGACAAGCAGGTGATTGCGCAGATGCTGGACGAACTCGGCATCGACTATGTCGAGGGCGGTTATCCCGGCGCCAACCCGACCGACACCGAATTCTTCTCGGCAAAGCCGAAATTCGACCATGCACGCTTCACCGCCTTCGGCATGACGCGGCGTCCAGGCCGCTCGGCGTCCAACGATCCCGGGTTGGCGACGATCCTGGAGGCGAAGGCGGACGCGATCTGCTTCGTCGCGAAATCGAGCGCCTATCAGGTGCGCGTCGCGCTGGAGACCACGAACGAGGAGAACCTCGCTTCGATCCGTGACAGCGTCGCCGCGGCGACGGCTGCCGGGCGCGAGGTGATGGTCGATTGCGAGCATTTCTTCGACGGCTACAAGGAAAACGCCGAATTCGCGCTGGCGTGCGCCAAGGCCGCCTATGAGGCCGGCGCGCGCTGGGTGGTGTTGTGCGACACCAATGGCGGCACCATGCCGCACGAAATTGAAACCATTGTCGGCGATGTCGTGCGCCACATCCCCGGCAGCCATCTCGGCATCCACGCCCATAACGATACCGAGCAGGCGGTGGCGAACTCGCTTGCCGCGGTGCGCGCCGGCGTGCGCCAGATCCAGGGCACGCTGAACGGGTTAGGGGAGCGCTGCGGCAACGCCAATCTCTGCTCGCTGATCCCGACGCTCAGGCTGAAGAAGGAGTTCTCCGAGAGGCTTGAGATCGCCGTTACGCCAGAGAAGATGACGACGCTGATGAAGGTGTCGCGCACGCTCGACGACATGCTCAACCGCGCGCCCAACCGGCACGCGGCTTATGTCGGTGAAAGCGCCTTCGTCACCAAGACCGGCATCCATGCGTCCGCCGTGCTGAAGGACCCGCAGACCTATGAGCACGTGCCGCCGGAATTCGTCGGCAATCACCGCAAGGTGCTGGTGTCGGACCAGGCCGGACGTTCCAACGTCATCGCCGAGCTCGACCGGGCCGGCATTCCCTACGAGAAGAACGATCCAAAGCTGACGCGGCTCGTCGCTGAGCTGAAGGAGCGCGAGGCCGCGGGCTTCGCCTATGAATCCGCCAACGCCTCGTTCGAGCTGCTGGCGCGGCGCACGCTTGGAAAGGTGCCGGAATATTTCAAGGTCGAGCAGTTCGACGTCAATGTCGAGCAGCGCGACAATGCCCTCGGCCAGCGCGTCACGGTCGCGCTCGCGGTAGTGAAGGTCAACGTCGCCGGCGAGCGGCTGATCTCGGCCGCTGAAGGCAACGGCCCCGTCAACGCGCTCGACGTCGCCTTGCGCAAGGACCTCGGCAAGTATCAGAAATACATCGAGGGATTGAAACTGATCGATTACCGCGTGCGTATCCTCAATGGAGGCACGGAAGCGGTGACGCGCGTGTTGATCGAGAGTGAAGACGAGACCGGCGAAAGCTGGACCACGGTCGGCGTGTCGCCGAACATCATCGATGCTTCGTTCCAGGCGTTGATGGATTCGGTATTCTACAAACTGGTGAAGTCAGGCGCGACGGGGTAAGGGGCGCGGCGACCCATCGGCAAACACCGTCATTGCGAGCGCAGCGAAGCAATCCATCTCTCCACGCGTGGAAGCATGGATTGCTTCGTCGCTTCGCTCCTCGCATGACGGTGAACCTGGGGTGAGGGTAACGCATGATCGACCATCTCTCTGTCGGTGTCAGCGATCTCGAACGTTCCGCGCGCTTCTATGAAGCAACGTTCGCGCCGCTTGGCTTCTCGCGCCTGGTCACGCGTCCGGCCACGATCGGGTTCGGCAAGAGCTATCCCGAATTCTGGATCAACCTGCGCGCCGGGATGAAGCCGGTCGCGTCTGATACGGGCAGTCACATCTGCCTGCGGGCGAAATCAACCGCCGAGGTCGATGCCTTCCATGCCGCGGCCCTGAGTGCCGGCGGCCGTTCCGACGGCGCGCCTGGGCTGCGCCCGCACGACCGTATCAGATACTACGCGGCGTTCGTCACCGATCCCGACGGCAACCGCATCGAGGCGGTGACGTTTCCGAGCGAGTGAGCCTCTTCGTTGGAGCATGATCTCCGCGCAAACGCTTCGCGTTTGTCGCGAGGGAAAACCGGTTTCCACTTTTCCGGATCATGCTCTTACAGTCGCCGCGCCACGTCCGGCGCGAGTTCCTTGCCGGCCTCGGGCGCGCGCGCGGCAGCGGCGCGCAGGCGCGGCACGATGTCCTCGACGCGGTCGGCCGTCAGCACCTCGAGCGGCAGCGTCGGGCGGATGAAGGCCGTCGAGCGCATATGATCGAGCAGCGCGAGCAGCGGCTCCCAGAAGCCGTCGATATTGGCGAGCAGCACCGGCTTGGTGTGCCGGCCGAGCTGCTGCCAAGTGAGCTGCTCGACCAGCTCCTCCAGCGTGCCGATGCCGCCGGGCAGCGCCACGAAGGCATCCGAGCGCTCGAACATCAGCCGCTTGCGCTCGTGCATGTCGGGCGTGACGATCATCTCCTGGACGCGGGTGAGCGCGTTCTCGCGGGCGCGGAGAAAATCCGGGATGATGCCGGTGACCTTGCCGCCATGGTCGAGCGTGGAGGTCGCGACCGCGCCCATCAGTCCGATCGAGCCGCCGCCATAGACGAGGCGGATATCACTCTCGGCAAAGATCCTTCCGAGCGCGTTGGCTGCTTCGACAAAGCTGGGGCTGGTGCCGGGGCCGGAGCCACAATAGACGCAGACGGTTTTGATCTGGTTCATAGGTCTGATTTGGTTCATCCGCTCATGTGGCACTGCAACGAAAAAAACGTCAAGCCCGGCATTTCCCGTGTCGTGGCGTAAAAGTGGCGTAAATCGCTGAAAATCGTGAAAGATCCACTCCATGAGGGTTTCCGCGAGGTCAAAATCCCCTATATGACGGGCACAATGCGGATCCATGCAAATCACGTGACAGCGAACCGGCGCGCCGTCCTAACGTCGGCGATGGCTTAATGTCGTCCCAACCCCAACCGCGCCTGAACGATATGTCATCTGCCGACGCAAGCAGCGCCGAGAAGGCGACCCTGGTCGGTACGCTCGCGCATCTGTGGCCCTATATCTGGCCTGGCGACCGCACTGATCTGAAGATGCGCGTCTTGTGGTCGATGGTGCTTCTGCTCCTCGCCAAGCTCGCGACGCTGTCAGTGCCCTTCACCTTCAAATGGGCGATCGACGCGCTGAACGGCACGCCCAGCGCGCCGCTGCAATCGTCGAACTGGACGATGTGGCTGATCGCTTCGCCGCTCCTGTTGACGGCTGGGTACGGTGCGGTGCGTGTCCTGATGGCGGTGCTGACGCAATGGCGCGACGGCATCTTTGCCCGCGTCGCCATGCATGCGGTGCGGCGGCTCGCCTATCTCACCTTCGTGCACATGCACGAATTGTCGCTGCGTTTTCACCTGGAACGCAAGACCGGCGGACTGACGCGCATCCTCGAACGCGGCCGCACCGGCATCGAGACCATCGTGCGGATGGTGATCCTGCAGTTGATCCCGACGGTGGTCGAGGTTGCGCTATTGGCGGCCGTGCTGCTTTGGCAGTTCGATTGGCGCTATGTCGGCGTCGTCGTGATCACTGTCGCGGCGTTCATGTACTACACCTATGTCGCGACCGAATGGCGGATCGAGATCCGCCGCAAGATGAACGACTCCGACACCGAAGCGAACACGAAAGCGATCGACTCGCTCCTCAACTACGAGACCGTGAAATATTTCGGCGCCGAGGCGCGCGAGGCCGAGCGCTACGACCGCTCGATGGAGCGCTATGAGCACGCCAGCATCAAGACCTATACGTCGCTGGCGATCCTCAACACCGGCCAGGCGATCATCTTCACCGCCGGCCTGACGGCGATCATGCTGCTGTGCGCGATCGGCATCCGCAATGGCAGCAACACGGTGGGCGATTTCGTGCTGGTCAACGCCATGATGATCCAGCTCTACCAGCCGCTCAATTTCATGGGCATGGTCTATCGCGAGATCAAGCAGGCGATCATCGACATCGAGAAGATGTTCGGCGTGCTTGCGCGCAAGGCGGAGATCAAGGACGCAGCCGATGCCAAGCCGCTCGTGGTGACGGCGGGCAGCGTGCGGTTCGAGGACGTGCGGTTCGCCTACGAGCCTGATCGCCCGATCCTGAAAGGCCTCTCCTTCGAGGTGCCGGCCGGCAAGACGGTCGCGATCGTCGGTCCCTCGGGCGCCGGCAAGTCCACGATCTCGCGGCTGTTGTTCCGCCTCTACGACGTCTCCAGCGGCAGGATCCTGATCGACGGCCAGGACATCCGCAACGTCACGCAAAATTCGCTCCGCGCCTCGATCGGCATGGTGCCGCAGGACACCGTGCTGTTCAACGACACCATCCGCTACAACATCCGCTATGGCCGCTGGGATGCCGACGATGCCGAGGTGGAAGAGGCGGCGAAGCTCGCGCAGATCGATACGTTCATCCGGATGTCGCCGAAGGGCTACGAGACCCAGGTCGGCGAGCGCGGCCTGAAACTGTCGGGCGGCGAGAAGCAGCGGGTGGCGATCGCCCGCACGGTGCTGAAAGCGCCGCCAATTCTGGTGCTGGACGAGGCGACGTCCGCGCTCGATAGCCACACCGAGCATGAGATCCAGGCTGCGCTCGAGCGGGTCTCGCGCAACCGCACCTCGCTGGTAATTGCACACCGGCTCTCGACCATCGTCGGCGCCGACGAGATCATCGTCATCGACCAGGGCCGCATCGCCGAGCGCGGAACCCACCCCCGGCTTTTGGCGCAGGGCGGGCTTTATGCCAGTATGTGGAACCGGCAGCGCGAGGCCGAGGAGGCGCGGGAGAAGCTGGCGATGGTCGACGACGGAAGCGAGGCGCCGAACCGCGAGCCGCCGCCGGTCGACGAACCCGAGCCTGATCCCGTCGAGAAGCCCTTGCCGACGGCTGCCGAATAGGCTCCATCTCCGTCGCGAGCCTGATCCAATTAGACGGAATCGGATCATGCTCTCATCTCTTTGTTTGAGCATGATCTTTTCGGAAAACCGGTTTCCACTTTTCCGGATCATGCTCTAGGACCGGAAAACCGAGTGAGATTCGATGTCGATCGCCAATTCCATCCGCGCGCAGATTCCGCCCATTCATCCTGAGGGCTATCCGTTCATCGGCGGCTTCGCGCTGGCGAGCCTGATCCTGTTCTGGATCTGGACGCCGCTGGGCTGGATCGGGACCGTGCTGACGGTCTGGTGCGCGCTGTTCTTCCGCGATCCGGTGCGGGTGACGCCAGTGCGGGACGGGCTGGTGGTGGCGCCCGCCGACGGGCGCGTCTCGATGATCACCCAAGCCCTGCCGCCGGCCGAACTGGGGCTAGGCGACCGGCCGCTGACGCGGGTCTCGATCTTCATGAGCGTGTTCAACTGTCACGTGAACCGCAGTCCGGTTGCGGGGCGGATCGACCGGATCGCCTACCGGCCGGGCGTCTTCATCAATGCGGAGCTCGACAAGGCCAGCGAGGACAATGAGCGCAACTCGCTCGTGATCTCGACGCCCAACGGCCGCATCGGCGTGGTCCAGATCGCAGGCCTGGTGGCGCGGCGCATCGTCTCCTTCGTGCGCGAAGGCCAGTCGATCGGCGCCGGCGAACGGTTCGGCCTGATCCGGTTCGGCTCGCGGCTCGATGTCTACTTGCCCGAAGGCACGAAGCCGCTGGTATCCGAGGGCCAGACGGCGATCGCCGGCGAGACCGTTCTGGCCGATTTCCGCACCCCCGAGCCGGGGTGGACGTACCGGGCCGATTAACCATCGGCACCGCCAATTGCGGCGCCTTGCCGCTGCAATGGCGGAGGGCGCCGGCGCTTGCTATATAATCGCGAGCCATGATGCCGATCGATTCCAAATACCCGGAACTGCGCCGCCGGCGGTTTCGCCAGATTCCGGTCCGGTTGCTGGTGCCCAATGTCATCACGCTGCTCGCGATCTGTGCCGGCCTGACCGCGATCCGCCTGTCGACCGAAGGGCGGATGGAGCTCGCGGTCGCGGCGATCGTGTTCGCTGCAGCGCTTGACGGCATCGACGGGCGCATCGCGCGCCTGATCAAGGGCCAGTCGAAATTCGGCGCCGAGCTCGACAGCCTCGCGGATTTCGTCAATTTCGGCGTGGCGCCTGGTCTGATCCTCTATTTCTGGCAACTGCACGAATTGGGCAATGGCGGCTGGATTGCGGCCATGGTGTTCGCGATCAGCGGCGGGCTGCGGCTCGCCCGCTTCAACGCCTCGATCGACGATCCAAACAAGCCGGCATTCGCGGCGAATTATTTCACCGGCGTGCCGGCGCCAGCTGGCGCCATCACGGTGTTGCTGCCGGTCTATTTGGGCTTCCTGGGCATCACTACGCCGCCGACGATGCTGACGGCCTTCTACACGCTCCTGATCGCGTTCCTGATGGTGTCGCGCCTGCCGGTGTTTTCCGGCAAGACAATGCGCATGCGGGTGCCGCCGGAAATGCTGCTGCCGGTGTTCGTGTCGGTGGTGTTCTTCATCGCGCTATTGGTCAGCTATCCCTGGCACATCCTCTCCGCGGGCTCGGTGCTCTATCTGATCAGCCTGCCATGGGGCTGGAAAACCTATCGCGACCACGCGCGCGCCGCGGAGGCGCAGGCCGCTGTGCCGGCCGGAGCCCCGACGTCGGCAACTCCGTCGCCGAGCTATCCGGGTGTCGCTGACGCCGACCACGACGACCGTCCGGCGCGGCTTAATTGATGTGCCAAACCCTCATGGTGAGGAGCGGCCTTAGGCCGCGTCTCGAACCATGAGGCCCGGCCGGTGGCCTCATCCTTCGAGACGCGCGTTCCACGCTCCTCAGGATGAGGGACGACACCCAAATATCAGCCATGAGCGGAAGCTTGGTTGGGTTCACGGCCGATCTCGGCTATAGGCATGGGCCAAGATCGTCTCGCCAAAAAGCGTCCATTTGCCAGGAGAAACGCCGTGAATAAAGCCGTCACCGCCCCGCTGTCCGCGTCCGTCCTCGAAGCCTTGGCGCGCTATGACACGCCGACGATCTGCAATGCGATGGAGATCGTCGCCCCGGAACGGCGGTTGATCGGCTACACCACCAAGCCATTGGTCTGCCCGTTCCCGGACCTGCCGCCGATTGTCGGCTATGCCCGCACCGTGACGATCCGCTCCGTGCTGCAATCCGGTCTGCCGGCGGCCGAGCAGGCCAAGCGCCGCATCGAATACTACGAATATGTCGGCACCGGCTTTGGTCCGCGCATCGCCGTGATCCAGGATATCGATGGCGCCGATGTCGGCTATGGTGCGTTCTGGGGCGAGGTGCAGAGCAATGTGCACAAGGCGCTCGGCTGTCTCGGTGTGATCACTGACGGCTCGATCCGTGACATCCCGCAATGGGCGCCGGGCTTCCAGGCGCTCGCCGGATCGATCGGCCCGTCGCACGCCTGGGTGCATGCCGAGAGCTTCGGCGGCGAGGTGCGGGTTGCCGGCATGACCGTGCGCTCCGACGATCTTATCCATGCCGACAGCCATGGTGCGATCGTGATCCCGAACGATGTCGCCGCCAAGCTGCCGGATGCGGCCGAACTCTGCGCGCGTCGCGAGACGCCGATCCTGGAGATCGCACGCAGCCCGGACTTCTCGCTCGAGAAGCTGAAGGAAGCGCTGAAGCGCTCGGCTGAGATCCACTAACTCCAATAAGTCGCGGCTCAGAGCGCCGCGACCTTGGCGACGTCGTGGGCGCCGCGAATGACCATGTCGATGGCGACATAGAGGATGACGGCGAGGCCGACATAGGCGATCCAGCGATGCTTCTGCAGCAGCCGCGCGATGAAGGTCGCGGCTGCGCCCATCAATGCGATGGAGAGGATCAGGCCGAAAATCAGCACGCTCGGGTGCTCGCGGGCCGCTCCCGCGACAGCCAGGACGTTGTCGAGCGACATCGAGACGTCGGCGATGATGATCTGCGTCGTGGCCTGGAAGAGCGTCTTCCGGGGCGCCCCGTCTGCAGACGCGCCACCGAGCTCTGCGTCGGCTTCCTCTTTCGCGGTGGCGCGCAGCTCTCGCCACATTTTCCAGCACACCCACAACAGCAGGATTCCGCCGGCAAGCAAGAGGCCGACGATCTGCATGATCTGCGTTGCCACGACGGCAAACATGATGCGCAGCACGGTCGCCGCCAGAATGCCGATCAGGATCGCCTTGCTACGTTGCTTCTCGGGCAGGCCGGCTGCGGCAAGGCCGATCACGACGGCATTGTCGCCTGCGAGCACCAGGTCGATCAGGACGACCTGCAACAGCGCGGTGAGAAATTCAAAGCCAAGAAATTCGGACACGGGTCATGCTCCCCTTCTGGTCTGGAGAGTGACCCGGATGAGATACCGGCTTGATGGCGACGCACATCGGTGAGGGATTCACCGATACGTCCCGCGATCAATGCCGCAGATCAAAGCAGGGCCACTCCAACTTAACTCCAGTCCGACATCGCAGCCTGTCGGCTGCCAGAGGGGCCCGGCCTGGTACGCTTTAGATCATGATCCGATGAGACGGATCATGATCTCATCTCTTTGAGTTCGAGCATGATCTCTTCGGAAAACCGGTTTCCACTTTTCCGGATCATGCTCTGTTACGGTCGCGAATTCGCACGCGCGACGGCTTCTTCCTCGAAGAACATCGCCGCCTGGTCCGGTTCGCCAAAGATTGCCGCTGCACACCCCATGAAGGTGAATGCACCGGCAAAATCCCACCACGTGACTTTCCCTGAGTTCTCCTGAGCCTTGATCAGGCGCGCCAGGATGGCGGCCACTGCGGCCTCCGCGAACAGCAGGATGCTGAACGCAGGCAGCACGAGCTCAGGTTCGAGCACGCGGATCATCAGGATGGCAGGGAACACGGTCAGGGCGCCGAACAGTGCGAACAGACCGAAAGGCTCCAGCGACGGAGCATTTCGCATGATCCAGTTTGAACTGGAGGCCAACATCGGTTCCCTTTGAATGAACGAACGCCCAATAGCAGCCGCGCAGCATCTGCTGACGAGCCAGCTATTGGCGGCAACCAATAGCAAAACACTCTTGCGCGCGGGAGGTTTCTGACCCGTGGCGCAGCGCCGCAGACGGGTGTAGTTGTCCTTCGACCGCCGTGTGGAACCCGGGCGGGCAGGGACCGGAGGTGTGCGATGGAAATGCGTGACAAAACCGTGTTCATCACCGGCTCAACCGACGGTGTCGGCCGCTACGTTGCTAAGAGGCTCGCCATCGGCGGCGCCAGCGTGCTGGTCCACGGGCGCGACAAAGCGCGCGGGGCATCGCTGATCGAAGAGATCAGGCGGGCAGGAGGCCGCGAGCCCATTTTCTATCAGGCCGACCTGTCCTCGCTTGCCGAGACGCGAAAACTCGGCGAGGCCGTGCTCGCGAACCACAAGCGGCTCGACGTATTCATCAGCAATGCCGGGATCGGCTCGCAGAACGAGGGACCGGCGCGGCAGACCAGCAGGGACGGCTATGAGCTGCGCTTCGCCGTGAACTACCTTGCGGGTTTCCTGCTCGCGCGTCTGTTGCTGCCGCTGTTGAAGGCGAGCGCGCCGTCGCGGATCGTCAATGTCGCTTCGCTCGGCCAGCATCCGATCGACTTCGACGACGTGATGATCACGAAGAACTACAGCGGCTCGCGCGCTTATGCCCAGAGCAAGCTTGCGCAGATCATGTTCACGATCGATCTCGCAGAAGAGCTGAAAGCCTCGGGCGTCACCGCAAATTCGCTGCACCCGGCAACCTATATGAACACCACGATGGTGCGCGCCGGCGGCATCACCCCGATCTCGACCGTCGAGCAGGGCGGCGAAGCGATCCTGCATCTGGTGTCGGGAGACGATGTCGCCGATGAGAGCGGGCTGTTCTTCAACGGCATGAACGAGGCCAGGGCCAATCCGCAGGCCTATGAGGCGTCGGCGCGGAGACGGCTGCGCGCGCTCAGTCTCGAACTCACGGGGCTCGATAGCGGTCACTGAGCGGCGCCGGCGATTATGGTTAGCGAAAGATTGAGACCAGCGCTGCGCTCAGGCCTGATCCGGCCACTCGGGATTTTACGGGTTCCTCTTCGGCTTAACCTTTACGGGTCTTTAATGGCGGCCACGTAGGGTTTTCCGGCGCGGTCCGCGGTTGGGTCGTGCACCGTCCAGGACAGGCGGTGTGTAGCGTACGCGTTGGAGTCTCCCATGGATATTATGACGGGCGTCGGGCTCGTGATGGGCATCATCGTGATCTCAGCGATGATGCTGATGGGCGGCGACCTACACATGTTCATTTCCGAACATGCGATGATCATCATTTTCGGCGGATCGATCGCGGCCACGATGATCCGCTTTCCATTGGCCGCGATCCTGCATGGCTTGCCGCTGGGCGCCAAATTCGCCTTCACCATGAGCCGGCTTTCGGCGCGCGATCTCGTCGACGAGCTGGCCCGGATCGCCGAGATCGCCCGCAAGCAGGGGCCGGTGGGGCTTGAAAAGGTCGAGACCAACGAGCCCTTCCTGGCCAAGGGAATCCGCTACGTCGCCGACGGCTACGACCTCGAATTCATCCGCGACAATCTCGAACGCGACCGCGACAATTTCCTGATGCATCTCGACGAGGGCAGCAAGATCTACCGCGCGATCGGCGACTGCGCGCCGGCCTTCGGCATGATCGGCACGCTGATCGGCATGGTGCAGATGTTCGCCAACATGACCGATCCCTCCAAGCTCGGCCCGTTCATGGCGACCGCGCTGCTGGCCACGCTCTATGGCGCGCTGGTTGCGAACCTGTTCTGTCTGCCGATCGCCGACAAGCTGCACGGCAAGCTCCTCGACGAGGAAACCAACCGCACCCTGATCATCGACGGCATCCTGATGATCCGCGATTCGAAGAGCCCGGCGCTGGTTCGCGAAATGCTGCTCGCCTATCTCCCGGAAAAGCACCGCGAAGGAGAGGGCGAGCCGGTGCCGGCCTGACCTTCGGCCTGGCAGCGGTCCGGAGCTTCACCCGATGGCCAAGAAAAAGCGCGGCGACGCACATACCGGAGGTCACGGCTGGTTCGTGACCTTCGCCGACCTGATGGGGTTGATGATGAGCTTCTTCGTGATGCTCGTCGCCTTCTCCAGCATGGACAACAACAAGCTGAAGATCGTCGCAGGCTCGATGCGCGACGCCTTCGGCTCGCAGACCAATGTGCGCTATTCCGGCATCATCGAATCCGACGGCCTGCCGACGCGGCCGAAGTTGAAGAACGTCGAGCATATCTCGCCGGAGGAGACGTCGGACAGGCCGACGCCCGACGAGAAGGAGCGCAACCAGGAGAATGGCGCCAAGCTGCACACCGACCGCGCCTTCGCGCTCGCGTCCGCTTCGCTGCGGCAGGCGCTGCAGGACATGCCGGAATTGACCGAAATGTCCAAGCACATCATGTTCGAGGAAACCAAGGAGGGTCTCAACCTCGAGATCATCGACCAGGACGGCCGCTCGATGTTCGCCGACGGCTCCAAGGTACCTTACGACCGGACACGGCGGCTGATCCAGAAGCTCGCCGGGCCGCTTAAGGCAACGCCGCTGCGCGTATCCATCGTCGGCCACACCGCCGCCGGTTTCGTGCCGGCGCGCAGCGACTACGGAGCGTTCGACCTGTCGGCGGACCGCGCCAACGCGGTGCGCCAGATCCTGGAGCGCGAAGGGCTGCCCTCCTCGCATATCTTCGCCGTCTCGGGCAAGGCCGACAGCCAGCCGTTGTTTCCGGACGATCCTTCGCTCGCGGCAAACCGTCGCGTCACCATCACCTTGATGCGTGAGGATCCGCCGCTGCCGCCCGGCTTGAAGCCGTAATCCGCCGAATTTACTATCGGCCGCCTGTCCAGCCGGAAACCGTTACGCGCTTGTCGCGGCCGCCGCAACCGTTGACAGGGAACGCGGAAGCGTGGATAGCGGCGCCGGATCAAACTAGCAGATGGGGCGTTCCTCCCGCCATGGCTGTCAGCGTCTCATCCAGCGAGGTCCAAGAAGGGCCGGTCACGTCCAACTTCTGGGCCTTGACGCTGGGCAGTATCGGCGTGGTGTTCGGCGATATCGGTACCTCGCCGCTCTATGCGTTCCGCGAGGCAGTCGCCGGCGCGACGCATGGACAGCCGGTATCCCGAATCATCGTCCTGGGTGTGCTGTCGCTGATCCTGTGGGCGCTCTTCATTGTCGTCACGTCGAAATACGTGCTGCTGCTCCTGCGCGCCGACAACAACGGCGAGGGTGGCACGCTCTCGCTGATGGCCCTGGGGCAGCGGGCGCTGGGGCGGAGAAGCTGGCTGTTGCTGGCGCTCGGCGTGGTCGGCGCCTCGATGTTCATCGGCGATTCCATGATCACGCCGGCGATTTCCGTGCTGTCGGCGGTCGAAGGCCTCAAGCTCGCGACGCCCGCACTCCAACATTACGTGGTGCCCGTCACGATCGTCATCCTGGTCGTCTTGTTCTCGGTCCAGCGCATCGGCACCGGGCGGGTAGCTTCCGCCTTCGGGCCCGTGATGGTGGTCTGGTTCGCCACGCTCGCCGTGATGGGGCTGGTCCACATCAAGGATGACCCATCTGTACTGGCGGCGATCAATCCCTATTACGCGCTCCAGTTCCTGCTCACGCATGGCACCATCGGGCTGGTGACGCTGGGAGCGGTGTTCCTGGCCGTCACCGGCGGCGAGGCGCTTTATGCCGATCTCGGCCATTTCGGCCGCAAGCCGATCCAGTCCGGCTGGCTGTTCTTCGTGCTGCCGTCGCTTCTGCTCAATTATTTCGGGCAGGGGGCGCTGGTGCTCTCCGATCCATCCGCGATCGAGAATTCGTTCTATCGGATGGTTCCCGACTTCCTGCTGCTGCCGTTGGTGGTGCTCGCGACCGCTGCCACCGTGATCGCGAGCCAGGCCGTCATCACCGGCGCCTATTCGCTGGTCCGGCAGGCGGTGCAGCTCGGCCTGCTGCCGCGTTTCGAGGTCCGCTACACCTCGGAGTCCCATGCCGGGCAAATCTATCTGCCGCGCGTCAACCGCTTGCTGTTGGTCGGCGTTCTCTTGCTGGTGCTGATGTTCCACACCTCGAGCGGACTGGCATCGGCCTACGGCATCGCCGTCTCCACCACCATGGTTGCCGACGGCATCATGGGCTTTGTGGTGATCTGGAAATTGTGGAACTGGCGCGCAGCGACCGCGGCCGCGGTGATCGTGCCGTTCGTGGTGGTCGACATGACGTTCCTGAGCGCCAATCTCCTCAAACTGTTCGAGGGCGCCTGGGTGCCGCTTTTGTTCGGCGCAGCCATGGCGGCCATGATCTGGACCTGGCGGCGCGGGACGGCCATCCTGATCGCCAAGACCCGGCGCATCGAGGTGCCGCTTGACGACCTGATCAAGAGCCTGGAGAAGCGGCCGCCGCATATCGCCAAGGGCACCGCGGTTTTCCTCACCAGCGATCCCGGCTTCGTGCCGACCGCGCTGCTGCACAATCTCAAGCACAACAAGGTGCTGCACGAGCAGAATGTCATCCTGACCATCGAGACGGCGCAGACGCCGCGCGTTGATGTTTCCGAGCGCGTCTACATAGAACGCATCAGCGACAAGTTTTCCAAGGTGCGCCTCAGGTTCGGCTTCATGGAGTCGCCGAACGTCCCGAAGGCGCTGGTGATCGCCCGCAAGCTCGGCTGGCAGTTCGATATCATGGCGACGTCATTCTTCGTGTCGCGGCGGTCTCTCAAGCCCGCGGCGCAGTCGGGCATGCCGCTGTGGCAGGATCACTTGTTCATCGCCATGAGCCGCTCCGCCAACGATGCCACCGACTATTTTCAGATTCCGACGGGGCGGGTGGTTGAGGTCGGCACCCAGGTAACTATCTGACGGGCGCACGATTGTGGCTGGTTAAACGATCGAGCTATGTGTAAAATGCATGGAGGCAGCCCATTTCTCGCCTAACCTATGCATTCGAGCGGGGATATAGGCCTGCGGCGCTGTTTCGTTGTGCAGTGAACAATAGAGGCTCCCTCCCATGTCGTCCGAGAGTGCGGTCACCGCGGCGGAAACGCCCGCGGCCAGTGGACATGGAGAGGCGCATTCCACGGCAGGGTTCGGAGCGCTGACGCTCGGCAGCATCGGCGTCGTCTACGGAGACATCGGCACCAGCCCGCTCTACGCTCTGCGCGAAGCCGTTGTGGCGGCCAGCGAGCACAGTGGCGTCGCCACGACGCAGGCGGTCCTCGGCGTGCTCTCCCTGATCCTGTGGGCGCTGATTGTCGTCGTCACGCTCAAATATGTGGTGATCCTGCTGCGCGCCGATAACCACGGCGAGGGTGGAACGCTGGCGCTGATGGCACTGGCCGAACGCGCCGTTACCAAGGGCGCCGGCGCGGTCGTGATGCTCGGCATCATCAGCGGGGCCTTGTTCTACGGCGACGCGGTGATCACGCCGGCGCTATCGGTGCTGTCGGCGATCGAAGGCATCAAGCTCGTCACCGCGACCTTCGAACATTATGTCGTGCCGGTCACGGCGTTGATCCTGGTGGTGCTGTTTGCCGTGCAATCCCATGGCACAGCGCGGGTCGCCGCATTTTTTGGACCGATCATGTGCGTCTGGTTTGCGGTGCTGGCGATTGCAGCCGTGCCGCAGATCATCAAGCATCCCGAGGTCCTTCTGGCCTTTAATCCGCTGTATGCGGTCTCCTTCATGCTTCATCACGGTGTGATCGGGTTCGTCACCCTCGGCGCGGTGTTTCTCGCCGTCACCGGCGCGGAAGCGCTCTATGCCGATCTCGGGCACTTCGGCAAACGGCCGATCCAGTTCGCCTGGATGTTCATCGTGCTGCCGGCGCTGGTGCTGAATTATATGGGGCAGGCCGCGCTCGTCATCGTCGATCCCAAGGCGATCGAGAATCCGTTCTTCCTGATGTTCCCGGATTGGGCGCTGATCCCGATGGTCGTGCTTGCCACCGTCGCGACCGTCATTGCCAGCCAGGCCGTCATCACCGGCGCCTATTCGCTGACGCGCCAGGCGATCCAACTCGGCCTGCTGCCGCGTTTCGAGATTCGCCATACCTCGGAAGCCCATTCGGGGCAGATCTTTATTCCCCGCATCAACCGGATGCTGCTCATCGCGGTGCTGTTGCTGGTGCTGATGTTCCGCTCCTCCAGCGCGCTGGCCGCGGCCTACGGCATCGCGGTGACCGGCACCATGGTGGTCACGGGCATGATGGGCTTTGTCGTGGTGTGGAAGGTTTGGCGATGGTCGCCGATCGCCGCCGCCGCGCTGATCGCGCCCTTCCTGTTTCTCGACTTCACCTTCCTGACGGCAAACCTTCTGAAGGTGCTTGAGGGCGGCTGGGTGCCGCTGGCGCTCGGCGGCGCCGTGATGGCGCTGATGATCACGTGGCGGCGCGGCAGCCGGCTGTTGTTCGAGAAGTCGCGCAAGCTGGAATTCCCGCTCGCCGATCTGGTGGCGATGCTGGAGAAGCGGCCACCGCAGCGCGTCTCGGGCACGGCGGTGTTCCTGACCAGCGATCCCGCCAGCGCGCCGACCGCGCTGATGCATAGTCTAAAACACTACAAAGTGCTGCATGAGAAGAACGTCATTCTCACCATCGAGACCGCGCCGACGCCGCGGATCGACCCGTCCGAGCGGGTGCGAATGGAGCAGATCAGCCCGACTTTCTCCAAGGTGACGCTGCGCTTCGGCTTCATGGAATCGCCGAACGTGCCGAAGACGCTGGCGATCGCCCGCAAGCTCGGCTGGCAGTTCGACATCATGTCGACCTCGTTCTTCCTGTCGCGGCGCTCGCTCAAGCCCGCCGCGCATTCCGGGATGCCGCGTTGGCAGGACCATTTGTTCATCGCGCTCAGCCGCGCCTCCAACGACGCCACCGACTATTTCCAGATCCCGACCGGCCGCGTCGTCGAGGTCGGAACGCAGGTCACGATCTAGCTTTTTGCTGGTCCTAAGCTGTTTGCGGTGCTTGATTTTCCCCGCGCAAGAGGCGACTTTGCGCCCGAAACGGGGGCCGGCTGAGCCCAAGAACTGAGCCCAAGAATTGTCTGGAGAACGCGCGTGGCCGACCACAAGGTGCATGATCTAACGCCTCAGGAAGTGTCGAACGGGATAGCGGATGGACGCTATCTCCTGGTCGACGTCCGCGAGCCCAACGAGGTCGCCGCTGAGGCCTATCCGGATGGCGTCGTCGTGCCGCTGTCGACGTTTGATCCGGACGAGATTCCGGATCCGCAGGGTAAAGAGGTCGTGTTTGCCTGCCGCTCAGGCAAGCGCTCAGTGACGGCATCGCTCGCGGCGCAGGCGGCGGGGTTGCCTTACGACAAGCATCTGGCAGGGGGCATGTTGGGCTGGAAGGCTGCGGGATTGCCGACCAAGACGGGCGGCTGACCTTTCCATGGCTTCCATGAACAAGGTCTTTGCGGACCTGCCCGTCACCATTTTCGAAGCGATGTCGCAGCTCGCGCGCGACAACAACGCCATCAATCTCGGCCAGGGCTTTCCGGACGATCCCGGTCCGGAGGACATCCGTCGCGCGGCCGCGGATGCTTCCGTCAACGGCTACAATCAGTACCCGTCGATGATGGGCATCCCCGAGCTCAGGCAGGCGATCGCGGCCCATTACGGCCGCTGGCACGGACTTAACCTCGATCCCATGACGGAAGTCATGGTGACCTCGGGCGGCACCGAGGCGCTGACATCATCGATCCTGGCCGTGGTCGAACCGGGCGATGAAGTGGTCGTCTTCCAGCCCGTGTACGATTCCTATCTACCGATCATCCGTCAGGCCGGAGGCATTCCGCGCCTGTTGCGGCTGGAGCCGCCGCACTGGCGCTTGAACGAGGAGATGCTGCGGAGCGTCTTCAACCACAAGACCAAGGCGGTGCTGTTCAACAATCCGCTCAATCCGTCCGCCGTGGTCTATCCGCGCGAGGACCTCGAACTGCTGGCGCGGTTTTGCCAGGAGTTCGACGTGGTCGCGATTTGCGACGAGGTTTGGGAGCACGTGATCTTCGATGGCCGCGAGCACATCCCGCTGATCACGCTGCCGGGCATGCGGGACCGCACCATCAAGGTCGGTAGCGCCGGCAAGATCTTTTCGCTCACCGGCTGGAAGATCGGTTTTGTCTGCGCCGCGCCGCCGCTTCTGCGGGTTGCCGCCAAGGTGCATCAGTTCCTTACCTTCACCACCGCGCCCAACCTGCAGGCGGCGGTGGCCTATGGGCTCGGCAAGACGGATGCGTATTTTCACGACATGCGCAAGGACCTGGCGCGGAGCAGGGATAGGCTGACAAAGGGACTGGAGAGCCTCGGCTTTCCCGTCCTGAAATCGCAAGGTACCTATTTCCTCACCGTCGACCTGTCGCCGCTCGGGCTCAATGAGACCGACGAGGCGTTCTGCCGGCGCATCGTGACCGACTACAAGGTGGCGGCGATCCCCGTCTCGGCCTTCTACGAAAAGGACCCGGTGACCTCGGTCGTACGTTTTTGCTTTGCAAAGAAGGATGCAACCCTCGACACTGCGCTCGAGCGTCTGTCGGACGCGGTGCACCGTCGAAAGAGGTAGAGAGATGCACGGGCAGGGCCGTCATTCAATTTGTCTCGCCGCCCTGTTTGCCGCGGCTCTGCTCGTCTCTTCATCCGCCCGCGCCGAGGAACGCACGGTCAATTTCTACAATTGGTCGAACTATATGGCGCCGGGGGTGCTGGAGGACTTCACCAAGGAGACCGGCATCAGGGTGGTGTATGACACCTTCGATGCCAACGAGACGCTGGAAACGCGGCTGCTCGCGGGCAAGTCCGGCTACGACGTCGTGGTGCCGACCGGCTATTTCCTGCAGCGCCAGATCACCGCAAAGGTCTTCCTCAAGCTCGACAAGTCGAAACTGCCGAACCTCGCTAATGCCTGGCCGGTGGTGACCAAAGAGCTCGCGACCTACGATCCCGGCAACAACTACGCCGCCAATTACATGTGGGGCACCACCGGCATCGGCTACAACGTCCAGATGGCGCAGAAGATTCTCGGCCCCGACGCCAGGATCGATAGCTGGGACATGGTGTTCAAGCCGGAGAATCTCGCCAAGTTCAAGGATTGCGGCATCCATATGCTTGATTCCGCTGACGACATCCTGCCCGCGGCCTTGAATTATCTCGGCATCGATCCGAACTCCACCAAGCAAGCCGATCTCGAGAAGGCCGCTGACCTCGTCAGCAAGATCAGGCCTTATGTTCGCAAGTTTCATTCCTCGGAATATCTGAGCGCGCTCGCCTCCGGCGAGATCTGCTTCGTGGTGGGCTGGTCGGGCGACATCATGCAGGCGCGCAGCCGCGCGGTCGAAGCCAAGAACGGCATCGAAATCGGCTACGCCATCCCGAAAGAGGGCGCGCAGATGTTCTTCGACAATCTCGCGATTCCTTCGGACGCCAAGAACGTCGCCGAGGCTTATGAGCTGATCAACTACCTCTACCGGCCGGACGTCGCTGCGAAGAACTCGAACTTCCTGTCCTACGCCAACGGCAACCTGGCCAGCCAGAAGCTGATCGATCCGAAGATTCTCAACGACAAGAACATCTACCCGGACGAAGCGACTCAGAAGAAACTGTTCGTCATCACCGCGCGCGACCCGGCCACCCAGCGGATCATCAACCGGCTCTGGACCAGGGTGAAGACGGGGAAGTGAGGCTCGCTGCCGCGGTCATTGCGAGGAGCGCAGCGACGAAGCAATCCGTATCTCCGCAAGTGGCGCAATGGATTGCTTCGCTTACGCTCGCGATGACGCGCTAAGGCAGCAGTCGGCTCACCGCCAGCGGCGGTGCAGCCAGAGCCACTGTTCCGGATATTCGCGCACCCAGCCTTCGATCACGTTGGTGACGGCCTGCATCGTGCCCTGAATATCGATCTGCCCGGACGCGTCGAACACGGGCTTCACTTCCTCCGACAGCTCGCCGCGGAAGCGATTGTCGGGCAGGCGGATGATGCGGGCGCCGTGGATCGGGCATTCCACCTGACGCCGGAGTCGCGCCAGCGTCGGGTTGGCCTTGGTCTTGCGGCCGAAGAAGGTGACCTCGACCCCGTTGGTCAGATATTGGTCGACGAGCATGGCGACGTGCTTGTTGTCTTGCAGCGCCTGCGCAAGCCGGAGCGGCGCATCGCGACCGGCGGGGATCAGCGTGCCCATCTTGATCGCGCGGATCTTCTCGATCGCACGGTCGGCGGCTTCGCTATTCGGCCGGCGGAACAAAATCGCGGTGTCGAGCCCGTGCGCGACAGCCGCCAGCGCCGGCAATTCCCAATTGCCGAGATGCGCGGCAAAGATCAGCGCCGGCTTGCCGTCGTCCCTGATCTGATCGAACAGCTCCATGGTCCGCGGCGACAATTCGATGCGGCTGTTCTCGGGATGGTCGCGGTCGTAGTCCCAGATATGGTCGAGATGGGCGAATTCGGCGCCGATGCGGCCGAGATTGTCCCAGACGCCGGCCAGGATCTTCTCGATCTCCTCAGGCGATTTTTCCGGAAACGCGGCCTTCAGATTCTCGCGACCGATCCGGTCCTCACGCAGCCTGCGACCGATGAAATGCGCGGCGCGCCCGAAGAAATCGGCAGTCTTGAACGGATCGAAGCAGCGCGTGGTGCGCAACAGCGCGATCGTCAGCGCGCCCACCGCCGCCTCGCCCACGGGCTTGACGGCGTCGCGAAGGCGCGCGCGGGCTCGAAGGAGCTGGAGGCGGTTCATCGCGACAAGCGGCGCAGCGTTTGGTTGAGCATGATCTCTTCGGAAAACCGGAGATCAGTTCTTCCGATCATGCTCTAGGCCGGCTCGCGCGTCAGGATCAATGAGGCGTTCTGCCCGCCAAAGCCGAACGAATTGGACATCACGGCAGTGACACGGGCGTCGCGCGCCTTGTTGCCGACCACGTCGAAATGAATGGTCGGATCCGGTACGTCATAGTTGATGGTCGGTGGAATCCGCTGATGCTCGAGCGTGAGCAGCGAGAATACCGCCTCGACCGCACCGGCCGCGGAGATCGTGTGGCCGACCATCGATTTGTTCGACGACACCGGAATCTTCGAGATCTGCTCGCCGAAGACCGCCGAGGTCGTCAGATATTCCATCTTGTCGTTCTCGGGCGTCGCTGTCCCGTGCGCGTTGATGTGATCGATCTGCTCCGGCTCCATCCCGGCGTCCGCCAGCGTCTTGCGCATGCAGCCGATGATCGGCTTGCCGTCCGGGCTCGAGCGGGTGCGGTGGAACGAATCAGTCAGTTCGCCGCAGCCGGCGACGACACCCAGGATCCTCGCGCCGCGCGCGGTGGCCGCCTCATAGCTCTCCAGCACCAGCGCGCCGGCGCCTTCGGCCATCACGAAGCCATCGCGATTCTTGGAGAAGGGCTTGGAGGCACCCTGCGGCGGATCGTTCTGCGTCGACAGTGCCGAGAGCAGGGAGAAGCGGACTACGGCCTCGGGATTTACCGAGCCGTCGGTTGCAACGCAGAGCGCCGCATCCGCCTCACCGCGACGGATCGCCTCGACGCCGAGCTGGATCGCGGTTGCGCCGGAGGCGCAGGCGGTCGACAGCGAGATCGGCGAGCCCTTGGTACCAAAGTTCTCGGCGAGGTATTTTGCGACCGAACCGAACATGAAGCGATCATGATAGGGCGCGAACCTGCCGCCACCGCTCGCGCGCAGCATGTCGTAGTAGTCGAATTCCTTCTTGTCGATCGTGCGCCCGAGTTCGAGCCGCTGCGGCCATTCGGTCTCGACCGGCGCAACTGCGAGGAAGAGCGGGCCTGGAAAGTCACCCTTGCTGCCGATACCGGATTGCGCCAGCGCTTCGTCGGTGGCGATTTCGGCGATGCGCTCGGAAAGGCTGGTCGAGGTGAACGGATCGACGCTGACGAAATCCACCGTTCCCGCCATCGTGGTCCTCAGTCCATCGATCGGAAAACGGGTGACCGTCTTGATGCCGGATTCGCCGGCAACGAGCTTGGCCCAATTGTCGGCCTTGCCGGCGCCGAGCGATGTGACGATGCCCATGCCGGTCACGACAACGATCGGCCTGCCAAACTTATCGCGTGGTGTCGCCATGCTTCCCCCGTCGATGCTCGCGCGAATGCGCCCTACTTGACGGCCTCAACCAGGGCCATCCCTTCGCCCTGCCAGTGACCGGTTCCCATCACTACAATCTGGGTCGGCGGATCGGATTTTTCAACCTCGAAGCCGGTCGGATCGTTCGGCGGAAACAGCGCGCCGCGTGAGACCGAGAGCGCCGCCAGGGCAACGCCGAGCGGGAATTGGGCCTCCACGGTGTGGCCGAACATTGTTCCGGTGGCGCGCACGGCAAGGCCCTGGTGTTGGCGCAGGAACGCGCGCTCCTCTGACGTGACGGGCTCGGCGCCGGTCGCGCCGGTGACCACCACGCCGACATCGTCGTCGACGCCGAGTTTCGACCATAGCGCCTCCAGAGACTTCGTCACCGCGCCCGGCTGTTTGCGCTGTGCGAGGTCGGCGACCACCTTGGAGAGCTTGGCATAAGGCTTGGCGCCGCGCGCCTCGGCGTGCTCACGGGATTCCAGCACCAGGAACGCGCCTGCGGAACCAAGCGCGAATCCGCTGTTGTTCTCGCGGGCCCAGACCGGAGTGAACTCGCCGGTCAGGTTGAAGTCGCCGAATTCGAAGAGGACGAGCAGGTCGAGGCGTTCGCCATTATAGGCGCCCCCGACCAGCGCAATGTCACTTTGGCCGGCCTCGATGCGCGCCACCGCAATCCGCGCCGCGTCGATGCTGGAGGCTTCCTCACCCATGAAAGTGCGCGAGGTGCCGCGGACGCCGTGAACGATGGCGATATTGCCCGCAAGCAGGTTGGAGAGCTGCGCCAGGAACAGCGTCGGGCGCAGCTCGCTCATCAGCCGCTCGTTGAGGAAGCCGGGGCTGAAATTGCCACGCGCATCGGCGTTCAGGATCGCCGTATCGACTGCGAGGTCGCGCTCGCCGCCGCCGGCCGCGACGATCATGTCCATGCGGGACAGGATTTCCTGATTGCCTTTGACGCCGGCCGAATCCAGCGCCAGCCCCGCGGCATAGGTGCCGATGCGCTGCCAGGCTTCCATCTGGCGCTGGTCGCCCTTCTTCGGGATCTGCGCGTCGAAACTGACCGGGGCGAGCGGATGGACGATATAGGGCGCGAACCGCTTGTCGTCGATGTTGATGCGCTTGGCGTTGAGCGCATCCCAATGCGCGTCCAGTCCTTCGCCGAGCGACGAAAGGACGCCAATGCCGGTGATCCAGACTTCCTTCCGCTCAGTCATGCGTCAGCGCCTGCAGCGGAAAGCCGATCTTCTTGGCCATCGCGTCCATGTGCACGCGAAGATCGGGATGGGGGAAGGGGATGTGGCGGAACGTCAGATCGGCGCTGCATTTCAATTCCTTGCCTACCCGAACCTTGGCCGACGTCACCGCAAAGCCCGAACCTTCATGCTCGACCTTGGCCTCGATCGTCAGTACCTCGCCCGGGTTGACGAAGCCACGCATCTTGGCTTCCTTGATCATCGCGAGAAAGGGCATCCGCTCGAACTTCATCAGGCCGAGCAGCAGCCAGCCGGACGACTGCGCCATCGCTTCCGTCAGCAGCACGCCAGGCATGATCGGATAGCCCGGGAAATGGCCTTCGAAGATCGTGCTGGTCTGCGGAACGTCAGCTTCCACCACGATCGTCTTGTCGCCGATGTTGAGGTCGACGATGCGATCGATGAGCGTGAAATATTCGAGCTGCATGGGGCGCTCGGTTACGAGCCCGACGCCGTGCCCGTGCCTGCGTTCTTGGCCGCGACCAGTTCGTCGATGCGGTCAGCGAGGTTCTTCAGCACGAAGTACTGCTCGGTCGTGGCCTTGCCGTCGTTGACTTCCTGGGTCCACTTCTCAAGTGGCATCTTGATCCCGAACGCCTTGTCGATCGCAAAGGCGATGTCGAGGAAGTCGAGGCTGTCGATCCCCAGATCGTCGATGGCGTGGCTTTCCGGCTTGATCGTGTCGCGCGGGATATCGCAGGTCTCGGCGATAATGTTGGCGATCTGCTCGAATGTGGAAGACATCACTAAGCCTTTGATATATTGGCGATAAATTCCGGGACGATCGGGAGGCGGCGGGCTGATTTGCCCCGGAATGCCCTGTTCCCCCGGGCGGACTCGAGTGCCCGTATATCGGAGCGGGGCCGCGAGTTCAATGGAGCTTGGCCTTGTCTGTGGAGCCGCTTTGTTGGGCAGCAGATAGGGCTGCGGTTCCAGCGCTAGCCCCTCGGCATCACCGAAATCCGCGCGCAATCGCGCCGGCCCATCAGGACGCAATCCTGGGTTTTGCGCAGGTCGGCGATGCTCACGGCCAACCAGATGCCGATTGCGGTCAGCGCCACCGTGAAAGCGAAGGCCGCGATATTGGCCAGCATGCGCTGGCGGAAGTCGTCGGGCTCCTCGCGCGGGCGCTCGTAATGGGAAAGGTCCCGGGCCACTTGCCCGGGCTTTCCCGCCTCAAGCGATTGCTCGTGGTGGGCGGGCGGATGGGCGGAGGTGCGCGGCCGGAATTTGAGCACCACGTGCTCACCGTCCGAGCTGATAGGCCGCTGAGTTTTCACTGCCGTCCGTCCGCAGAAGTTGTGATCCTGTTTAGCACGCCGTGCGCGGTCCTCACGTAAAATATTGGTGCGCGCTCTCGCAAGCTGATCCCCGCGACACTTCATGGAACTGACAGTGGGGCGATGGGCGCAAGGCATCGCGGCGATGTGTGCGATGCACCCTCGCGCGTCGTGGGGGATCCTCTGTTCACAGCTCATCGAAACGAGAGACCAAGGAATTCAATCCCTGGTGGCGCCGTGCCATAGTGGAACCGGCCCTCGATGGTTTCCGTCGGCAGCAATAGGGAGTTGAACCATGGCAAATACGCGTGAGCCGATTCTCAAGCCGGTTACGATCATGTCCCTGCGCCCGACTCAGATGACGGTCGGCATGAGGGAGGTCAAGGAGAAGCGTCAGCGTTGGCGCGAGCACAAGTCAGCGAAGAAGCGCGCCGAAATGCTCGGCCAGCACATGATCCCGGTGGTGCTCGGGCCCGATGAGCGCCACTACGTCGTCGACCATCACCATCTCGCCCGCGCGCTGCACGATGAGGGCGTCAAGGATGTGCTTGTCACCGTGATCGGCGATCTCACGATGGTCGAGCGCGATGCATTCTGGGGCGTGATGGACAACAAGCGTTGGGTCTTTCCGTATGACGCGAAGGGTGACCGCAGGCATTTTCGCGATCTGCCGAAATCGGTGGTCGACCTGAAGGATGATCCGTTCCGCAGCCTCGCCGGCGAACTGCGCCGTGCCGGCGGCTTTGCCAAGGATACCACGCCATTCAGTGAATTCCTGTGGGCGGATTTCCTGCGCCGCAGGGTCGCCCGCAAGCTTGTGGACGCTGATTTCGACACGGCGATGGAGAAGGCGCTCGCGGCGGCAAAGAGCAAGGACGCGGTCTACCTGCCGGGCTGGTGCGGTCCAGCGTCCGATGACTAGCCGTTTGCCGGTCCCCGTGGTGGCGTGACCGCCGTATCCCGCTCACCGGGATCGTCGTGGCCGCCCAGTGCGCGATGCAGCAATCGCTCAGTGCGGCGGCCGACGGTCAGGAGCACGAGCGCGATCACCAGGGCCGTCGCGACGATCCGCCACTCTCCGGCTCCGGAGACGATCCCGATACAGGCGGCCAGAAAGGCACAGGCGGCGCTCGTCAATCCACGGACGCGGAAGTGTTCTCTCTCATGGACGATGACGCCGGCGCCGAGAAAGCCGATGCCGGTCAAGATGCCCTGGATCACTCGGCTGGTCGCATCGGTGATCTTGCCAACTTCGGTGAACTGCACGGCGACCACCACGACTGTCGCGGTGGACAGTCCGACGATGCCGAGCGTCTTCAGGCCGATCGGCTTTCCGCGCAGATCGCGATTGAGGCCGATCAGGGCGCCCGCCAGCGTGGCGACGCCAAGGCGCAGGATGATGTCGCTCCATTCAAGCACGCGGCATACCTCGGCGGCCGGCTATTTCGGCAACCGTCCCATCATGTAGAACTCGTCGTTCGGGCGCATCGCGGTGAAATTCGCCATCCGGTTTGACAGTGCAAAGAAGGCGGCGATCGCCGCGATGTCCCAGATGTCGTCGTCACTGAACCCGTGCGCTTCTAGCGCGCTGAAATCGGTCTCCGAGATCGTGCTCGCCTCGCGGCTCACCTTCATCGCAAAATCGAGCATGGCGCGTTGGCGCGGCGTGATGTCGGCCTTGCGATAGTTGACGGCGATCTGGTCGGCGATCAGCGGATTCTTGGCGCGGATACGCAGGATCGCGCCATGAGCGATCACGCAGTAGTGGCACTGGTTGGCGGCGCTCGTTGCCACCACGATCATTTCCCGCTCGGCCTTGGAGAGGCCGCTGTCCTTCTCCATCAGCGCGTCGTGATAGGCAAAGAAGGCGCGAAACTCGTCCGGGCGAAAGGCGAACGCCAGGAAGACGTTCGGCACGAAACCGGATTTCTCCTGCACTGCGAGGATACGCTCGCGGATATCCTCGGGCAATTTGTCGAGGGAAGGCGTGGGAAAGCGTGTTGCGATCGGCTCAGTCATGGGCGGGTTCCGGCTCAAGGCAATGCAGCTTGGCCGGAACCATAGTCGATGATGGCGCGAGCGCAAGCGCCCGGCCGAAAGCGCTCAGCGCAATGGCTTCTTCAGGAGCGAGAAGCGGTCCGGATCGAGTCCCATCGAGGGCTGCAGCATCGGCGCATCCAGCGTGGCGCTGCGCGCGGCGGGCCGCTCGCTGATCGCGGGGTCGTTGGGCACGTCGCGGTGCGAGGTCGCGCCGCGCCAGCGCTCCAGGACGGCCGAGACGAAATGCATGTCGTGGCCGGCGGCAACCGACGGCACGGTCGCGATGGTGGCTTCGCTGCGCGGAAGCTGATGCGGCGGCACCTCCTTGAAGCGCAGCCGCGTCGGCAGCGCCACGCCCTCGCCGAACGCCAACACCTCGCGAGTGCCGAGCGAGGGCACGAACGACAGCAGGTTGGCCGCGGCGTCGGAAACCGCCGAGCGCAACAGCGCCTGGTCGCGGTCGTTGGCGAGCCGCATCGTGAACAGCGTGTTGCACTGGGAGATGATGGTGGCATCCAGCTCGGCCGGGCGCTGGGTGACGAGGCCGAGATAGACGCCGTATTTGCGGCCTTCCTTGGCTATACGGGAGACCGCCTTGCGGGTCGGGCCAAAGCCGATATTGCGGTCGGCGGACGCGTAGCGGTGCGCCTCCTCGCAGACGAACAATAGCGGCGAGACGCCGTCGCTCCACAGCCCGAAATCGAATGCCATCCGGCAGAGCACGCTCACGACGGAATCGATGACCTCGGCCGGGAAGCCGGCGAGCTGCATCACTGTCATCGGCTTGCCGTTGGCGGGCAGGCGGAACAGGTGGCTGATGACCTCCGCCATGGTGTCGCCGCCGACATTGGCGTTGTCGAACATGAAGGCGTAGCGCGGATCGTTGCGGACGGTTTCGATGCGCGAGATCAGCTTGTGATAGATGATGCGCGAGGAGCGGTTCTCGAGCTTGCCCATGCGCTCGTCGATCAGCGCGATCAGGTCGACAAGACGATACGGCACCGGCGTGTCGACGGTGTAGCCGATCTGCTTGGGATCGATGCGCTTCAGTCCGATACGGTCGGCATTCTGGTATTGGGTGTAGATGCCCTTCGCCATCGGGATGACTTCGGCAAGGATGTCGAGTTCTTCCGGCACGCCGGGGCGGCCGCCGAACAGCACGTCGACGATCTCTTCGAAGTTGAACAGCCAGAACGGCAGCTTCAGGTTGCGCGGGTTGAGCACCTGGGCGCGGTCGCCGAAGCAGCGCCCGTATTCGTTGTGCACGTCAAGGAGGAAGATGCGCAGGGTCGGCCGCGACTTCAGGATCTCGTTGAGGAGCAGCGACACGCCGGTGGACTTGCCGACGCCGGTCGAACCGAGCACGGCGAAGTGCTTGGACAGCATTTCCTCGATATCGACATAGGCGGTGACTGAACGGTCCTGCTGCAGAGTGCCGACATTGATCTGGTCGGAGCCGCTCGGCGCATAGATCGTACGCAGTTCCTCTGCGCTGATCAGGTCTACGGTGTCGCCGATGGTCGGGTAGTTGGTGACGCCGCGCTGGAATTTGGGACGGTCGCCGCCGAGGATTTCGCCGAGCAGGTCGACGGAGGCGGTTGCGATATAATTGTCTGATGTCGGCAGGTCTTCGCAGCTCACCTCCGTGATCATGGCCACGATCACGGAAGACGCACTCCGGATGCTGACGAAGCGGCCGACGGTCGCGCGCACTTCCGAAAACGGCATCTGGCTGGTTGCCAGGAGTCCGACGCGGGCTTGCGAGCCGCGCACCGAAATCACACGTCCAAAAGATGTCACAGTTCCGGACCCGGATGTTGGGAGATTGAGCTGGATTCCCACTATGGGAAGCGGGGCTGCACAAAGGGTTAAACCGACGCCGTTCCGAATTTGCTAAATCCACATCATCCGAGTGAGGATTTATCTCTGGGCGATAGCGAGGGAGCCAAGTTGTACGGAAAATCAGGGTTTTCTCGTTGGAACTCGGTTTGTGGCTCCGGTTAACGATCGATTTACCACTTCAGCAGAGCGCGATACCGTCAACCATGCGCGCCGCACCACTTTGATCGGGGCAGGGTGGAGGGGGGCCGATGGCACCGCGTATCGACTTTACCAGCGAAGAATTTTTCCGCGATCCGGCGACCGCCGTTGCGGCGCTGCGAGCCCGAGCGCCTGTGGTCGCCACGCGATTTCCGATCGTGGGCAAGGTCTGGGTCACCACGACCTATGAGACCACCGCACAGATGCTGAAGGATTCCTCCACCTTCACGCTGCGCAAGGAGGACGGGGCGCTCGCAGGACTGCAGTGG
This sequence comes from Bradyrhizobium sp. Leo78, assembly GCF_059512425.1. NCBI lineage: Bacteria > Pseudomonadati > Pseudomonadota > Alphaproteobacteria > Hyphomicrobiales > Nitrobacteraceae > Bradyrhizobium > Bradyrhizobium sp. Leo78. The sequence continues at coordinate 165,777 of NZ_JCAMOT010000009.1, read as the reverse complement.
TGGATGCCGAAATCCATCGCGACGATCGCCAACAGCATGTTGACGAAGGACGAGCCGGATCACAGCCGGTTGCGCGGCATCGTCGATGAGGCGTTCCGCCGTCGCGCCGTGCTCGGGATGGAGCCGCACATCCGGGCGATCGCGGACGGCCTTGCGGACCAACTGTTCGCATGGGGCAGCCCCGCCGATCTGGTGCAGCGCTATGCGCGCATCCTGCCGCTCTCCGTCATCTGCGAGCTGCTCGGCCTACCGGCGGCCGATCGGCCGAAATTCATCGGCTGGGCGAATGCGATAGGGCAGATTACCAGCACCTTCGGCTTCCTGCGCATGCTGTTCACCTTGGGGAAGATCCGACGCTACCTGGAGGAGCGGCTGCAGGCTGCGCGCAAGGAGGGCGGTGAGGGGCTCATTGCTGAACTGGTGCAGGTCGAAAGGGAAGGCGGCCGCATCACGCCGGACGAAATGGTGTCGATGGTGATGCTGCTGCTCGGCGCGGGTTCCGAAACCACCACGCATCTGATCAGCGGATCCGTCTTCGAACTGTTGAAGAACCCCGAGACGCGTGACTGGCTGGAGGCCGACTGGAACCGCGCCGCCCTCGCGATCGAGGAATTCCTGCGCTTCGTCTCGCCGGTGCAATTCTCGAAGCCGCGCTATGTGCGACACGATGTCGAGCTCGGCGGTGTCGCCCTGAAGAAGAACGATCGCGTGATGGCCATGATCGTGGCGGCCAATTTCGATCCCGCATCGCACGTGCAACCCGAGCAAATGGATCTCGAGCGGCGTCCGAACCGCCACATCTCCTTCGGCACGGGCATCCATTTCTGCCTCGGTCACCAGCTCGCGCGGATCGAGGCGATCTGCGCACTCAAGGCGCTGTTCACCCGCTGGCCAAAGCTTCAGCTTGCGGTTCAGCCGTCGGAGATCCATTGGCGACGCCGTCCCGGGATACGGATGATCGAGAAGTTGCCCGTGGTGCCGAATGCGTGAGCGGCGTAGCCTATCGAGACCATGCTAGCCTGTACGACCGGCCGCCGGGGTCGAAGTTGCGAGGAGGCGGTTCTTGGCAGACATCTGGGCCAGGAAATCGACAGCCGACCTGCTGCAGGAGGCGGCAGGCGTAGAAGGAGACGCGCGGGCCTCGCCGCTGCGGCGCACGCTGTCGGCGCTCAATCTCGTCGCGCTCGGGATCGGCGCCGTCATCGGCGCGGGCATCTTCGTCCTGACCGGACACGCCGCGGCGGCAAATGCAGGACCTGCGGTGACGCTTTCCTTCGCGTTCGGCGCGGTCGCCTGCGCTTTCGCGGGCCTCTGCTATGCGGAGATGTCATCGACCGTCCCGGTCTGCGGCAGCGCCTACACCTTTGCCTATGCGACGCTCGGCGAATTTGTGGCCTGGATCATCGGCTGGGACCTGATTCTGGAATATGCCGTCGGTGCTATCGCGGTCTCGATCGGGTGGTCCGGCTATGCCGTCAGCTTCGCCAGGGATTTTGGCCTTACGATCCCGCCGGAGCTCGCGTCTGCGCCGCTGAGCTATGACGCGACCACGCACGCATGGTCGTCGACGGGCGCGATCTTCAACGTGCCGGCGATGGTCGTCATCGTCTTCATCACGGCGCTGCTGGTTGCAGGGATCAGGGAGTCGGCGCGGTTCAACAATTTCATCGTCGCGGTGAAGCTGATCGTCATTCTGCTCTTCATCGCCTGCACGATCTCCTCGTTCTCAACCGCCAATTGGGTCACCGCGAGCAATCCCGAAGGGGCCTTCATTCCGCCGAATGCGGGCGTCGGCATCTTCGGCTGGTCCGGCGTGTTCCGCGGCGCGGCCGTGGTGTTTTTTGCCTATATCGGTTTCGACGCGGTCTCGACCGCAGCGCAGGAGGCGAAGTCGCCGGAGCGCGACATGCCGATCGGCATTCTCGGCTCGCTCGTGATCTGCGCGGCGCTCTATGTCGCCGTCGGCTTCGTGCTGACCGGGATCGTCCCCTTTGACCGGCTGAACGTTCCCGACCCGATCGCGGTCGGGATCGATGCGGCCGGCGTCGGCTGGCTGTCGCCGGTCATCAAGCTCGGCATCCTGTTCGGCCTGACGTCGGTGATACTGGTGATGCTGCTGGCGCAGCCCCGGATCTTCCGCGCCATGGCCTATGATGGATTGCTGCCGCCGGCGATCGCAAACATCCATCCGCGTTTCAGGACGCCTCATGTCGCCACCATCGGTTCCGGCATCGTCGTTGCCCTTCTCGGCGGGTTGCTGCCGATCGGGCTAGTCGGCGAACTCGTCAGCATCGGCACGCTGTTCGCGTTTGCCGTGGTCTCGATCGGCACCATGGTGCTGCGCGTCGTCGATCCCGACCTGCCGCGTCCGTTCCGGGCGCCGGCGATCTGGCTGGTGGGCCCGGCCGCGGCCGCAACCTCGATCTTCCTGATGCTCAGCCTGCCGATGGACACCTGGATCCGGCTCGCGGTGTGGCTCGTGATCGGCCTTGTGATCTATGCCGCCTATGGCCGGACGCATAGTCGTCTGCAGGCGAACGATCGGCACTGACACGGCGGAACGATTCGGCCCGAAGCAAATTCCCCCATGACGCTCACGCGATTTTGCAGATGTGAAGGCGTGTTCCTGGCGTTCGGTGATAGCCTGAGATCGATCAACGAGAGCGGCAAGGGAGCGCGTCATGAGCGAGCAAACAATCGCCAACAGCGAACGACGACCATCCCGCCGGCATTTTCTGCAAACAGGTGCGGCGGTCGCGGGCGGGGCCGCCCTCGGCGCGACACCGGGCACCGCGGACACCAGCAACCTTCCGCCCAACATTCCCGAATGGATGAAGGCGCCGGGCGCACCGATGGGCGATCAGCCGTATGGCACGCCGTCGGTCTATGAGAAGGGCGTCGTCAAGAACATCTCCAAGACGCTGCCGCAATATATCTCGGCCTCCGGCCGTACGCCGCTGCAGGAGCTCGACGGCATCATCACGCCGAACGGGCTGTTCTACGAACGTCATCACGGCGGCGTGCCGACAATCGATCCGGCGCAGCACAGGCTGATGCTGCATGGCCTGGTCGACCGTCCGTTGATCTTCACGATGGACGACATCCGTCGTTTCCCGTCGCAGTCGCGAATCCATTTCATCGAGTGTTCCGGCAATCCCGTCTACACCAAGCCCTATGGCAAGACCGCGTCTGACCTCGTCGGCCTCGTGAGCTGCGCCGAGTGGACCGGCGTGATGCTGAAGGACGTCCTTGACGAAGCCGGCCTGCAGAAGGAAGCGAAGTGGATCGTGGCCGAGGGCGCGGATGCGGCGGCGATGACGCGCTCGATCCCGATCGAGAAATGCGTCGACGACGCCATGCTGGTCTACAGCCAGAACGGCGAGCGGCTGCGCCCTCAGCAGGGCTATCCGTTGCGCCTCTTGCTGCCGGGCTTCGAGGGAAACATGAACATCAAATGGCTGCGGCGGCTGAAGGCCGTCGCGGAGCCTGTCTATTCGCGCGAGGAGACCTCCAAATATACCGACCTGATGCCCGACGGAACGGCACGCGAGTTCACCTTCACCATGGAGGCGAAATCGATCATCCTGCGTCCCTCGGGTGGACAGAAACTGAACGACACCGGCTTCCATGAGATATCCGGCATCGCCTGGAGCGGGCACGGCAAGATCAAGCGCGTCGAGGTTTCGGTCGATGACGGCAAGAGCTGGCAGGTCGCCAGACTTCAGGAACCGGTCCTGACCCGCGCGCTCACCCGCTTCCGCCTGCCATGGCAGTGGGACGGCAATCCCGCCGTAATCCAGAGCCGCGCGATCGACGAGACTGATTATGTGCAGCCGACACTTGCCGAACTGCTCGCGGTTCGCGGCGTCAATCATTACTACCACAACAACGCGATCTGGCCGTGGCGCATCAGCGCGAATGGGGAGGTGAGCAATGCGCTGGCTTAGATCGCATGTCGCCCTGCTGGCCGCCGTGATCGCCGGGCTCGCTGCTGCCGCGCAGGCCGAGGAGTCTTTCCATATCGGACGCGCGGCGACGCCGGCGGAAATCAAGGGCTGGGACATCGACATCGGCCATGATGGATCGAACCTGCCGCCCGGCAGCGGCAACGTCGAGCGCGGCCGCGTGGTCTTCAGCGAACAATGCGCCGCCTGCCACGGCGCCGACGGGCAGGGCGGTGTCGGCGATCGCCTGGTCGGCGGGCAGGGCACGCTCGCGAGCGCAAAACCGGTGCGCACCATCGGCAGCTACTGGCCCTATGCGCCGACGCTGTTCGACTATATCCGCCGCGCCATGCCGCAGAACGCGCCGCAGTCGCTGAGCGATGAGGATGTCTACGCGGTCTCCGCCTACATCCTCAATCTCAACGGCCTCGTTCCGGCGGACGCTGTGCTCGACGCGAAGACGCTCGCCGCTATCAAGATGCCCAATCGCGACAACTTCGTTTCCGATCCGCGGCCAGACGTGCGCTAGCTCTACGGCAGCCGCAGCCGAACGGCGCGGAAGCCGGCCGCCGCGCGGATCACGCCGGCACTGAACAGCCGCCATATTGCCGCGCCGAAGCCGAGCGGCGGTTCCGCGCGCGCCGTCCCGGAGAGCGCGTGTCGGGCCATGTCCATCGCGGGCTTCTCGATCCAGCGATAGGTGAGCGCAGCGACGGGGACGACGAGGACCACGGAAAGAACCAGCGCGGCCACCAGCGCCTGCGCTGGCGTTCCCAGGACCACCAGCTTGTCGTCATTGTGCCAAGCCACCAGTTCGAGGTGGAGCTTGTGGCCGAGGAAGGAGGCGGCGCTGCGCATGATCTGGAAGATGAAGGTGTGGATCATGTAGATCGAATAGGACCACAGCCCGAGCTTCTGCAGCGCAGGCGAGCGCAGCACCGCCGAGATCTTGCCCTGGTCGAACGAGAACACGCAGATCACGACCGCGGCGAGCAGTGGAAACAGATATTGCGGTCCGCCGGATGGAGTAACCAACACGAATACGGCAACCAGCACCGCGCACGAGATCTCCAATACGTTCGGCATGTCGAGCCGGCCGTTGCAATAGAGGCGCAGGTCGTAGACCAGGCATCCCGCGAAGAAGGAGAACATCGCGCGCAGCATGCCCCAATCGCTGGAAACGAACAGCGTGCCTGGCGAACGTTCGTAGAGATGCATTCCGGCCGCAAGACAGAGGCCGAGGAAGATCTCGCGCCGCCGGCGCGGGAACAGCACGACGATGACCGCGAACAGCATCGAGACGTAGAACTCGACCGCCGCGCTCCAGGCGGGGCCGTTCCAGGTCAGGCCGCCATGCAGGTTGAAGGACTGCAGGAACAGGATATTGGTGACGGCTTCATAGAGCGTGTGCCCGGCGCCGAACGGTACCGAATCCAGCGAGAACGAACCGTCGGTGCGCATGAAGATGATCTTGCTCACTTCGATCATTACGAACAGCGCCAGCATCACCATATGCAGCGGCCAGAGCCGCGCGAACCGCATCGCCATGAAGCGGACGCCATCGCCGGCATGCTGAAGGCGCTGGCCATAGGCGTGACAGAGCACGAAGCCGGACAGGGCAAAGAACATGTCGACGCAGAATTGCAGGTTCACGAACGGCTGGGTGCCCTTCAGCCCATGGTAAATAGGGATGTGGAAGAGCACCACGAGCAGCGCGCAGATACCGCGCATTGCATCAAGTGCCTCAAACCGGCCCACCCCCGAAGATGTCTGTCCCGCCATGATACGCCTCTTTCGCCGGCAATGCGTTTGGCATGTCCTTGAGCAAGGCGGGGGCCAGCGCTGATGGCGGAGCGGCGGGGTGGTCGGGGTTCTCTGAGGTTGGTAAATCAGCGGATGATTCGCTTACGCTTGCAATGACGGAGCCGTCATTCCGGGGCATCGCGAAGCGATGAGCCCGGAAAATCCAATTCGCCGCTCGCGCCTGTGGCCAGATGGATTCTCTGATGTGCAATTGCACATCATAGCTCGCGCTGCGCGCGCCCCGGAATAACCACGGCGTATTCGTACGAGCGAACGGCAGGACTACGCTTCTCCCGCGCTCGTTGATTATCGCGCAGCGTGGGACGCTAACCCGCCCCCTTACGATTTCCTCACCAGCTTCCACTTGCCGTCGGCCGTTCGCTTGAGCGCGGGGTCGCTGAGCCGGATGTGGCGCGACAGGAAATCGATGAAGGCGCGCACGCGGGCGGGAAGGGGGCCGGCATGGCCCACATAGACCGCGTGAATATCTTCGCGGTCGTCAGGATTGAGAGTTTGAAGCACCGGCACCAATCGGCCGGCCTCGATGTCCGGACCGATGTGGAACAAAGCAAGGCGCGCCAGCCCGGCGCCGCCCAAAACGAGCCGGCGCACGGCTTCGCCGTCGCTGGCACGGACCATCGGCGGCGGCAGCACCTCTTCGATCCGCTCTCCCTTGCGGAATGGCCAGCCGCGGATCGTGCGCGGAAAGGTCCAGCCGATGCCGCGGTGGTTGGCGAGCTCAGTCGGCGTCTTGGGCGTGCCATGTTTGGCGAGGTAGTCCGGCGAGGCCACGACGACCATGCGGCTGGTCGCGAGCTTGCGCGCGATCAGCCGCGATACCTGCAGCGGGCCGGCCCGGATCGCGATATCAGCGCGCTCCTGCATCAGGTCGATCACGGTATCGGTAAGGACGATATCGAGCGTGATCCCGGGATGCTCGGCAAGGAAGCGCGGTACCAGCGGAAGGATATGCAATGAGCCGAACGGGATGTTGCTGTTGACGGTGAGATGGCCTCGCGGCGTCGCGCCGGCGGCGGCTTCATGTTCGGCTTCCTGGATCTCGGCGAGGATCCGCACCGCGCGTTGATAGAAGGCTTCGCCCTCCGGCGTGAGTTGCAGCTTGCGCGTGGAGCGGTTGATCAGTCTGGCGCCGAGGCGTGCCTCCATCCGCGACACCAGCTTGCTGACGCCCGAGGGCGTGAGCCGCAGGCTCTGCGCTGCGGCGGTAAAGCCGGCGCGATCGACGACGCGGACGAACACTTCCATTTCGCCGGAGCGGTTGGTGTCTGATCGCATGTTGAACTGGTGTCACAAATGATTGGACTTGTCGCCCTCTAATTCTCGCAACGTTACAACGCTATTTCCGGGCTTGCCGTCCTTCCAGTCCGGAGCCACGTCCTTGCCCATCGCTGTCCTTGCGCTCACTGCCGGTGCCTTTGGCATCGGTACCACTGAATTCGTCATCATGGGTCTTCTGCTGCAGGTCGCTGCCGACATGCAGGTGTCGGTATCGGCCGCGGGCCTGCTCATTTCGGGTTATGCGCTGGGCGTGTTCGTCGGCGCGCCGATCCTGACGCTGGCGACGCGGCGGATGCCGCGCAAGGCCGTGCTGCTGGCGCTGATGGCCATTTTCACACTCGGCAATGCCGCCTGTGCGCTGGCGCCGAGCTATGGATTGCTGATGGCCGCGCGGGTGCTGACCTCATTGGCACACGGCACGTTTTTCGGCGTCGGCTCGGTGGTCGCGACAAGCCTCGTCGCCGAGGACAAGCGCGCTTCCGCGATCGCGACGATGTTCGTCGGCCTCACGGTGGCGACCATTCTCGGCGTGCCGTTCGGCGCCTGGATCGGGCTATCGCTCGGATGGCGCGCGGCGTTCTGGGCGGTCACCGCGATCGGCGTCGGGGCCTTTGCCGTCGTGGCGTTGTTCGTGCCGGGCGGTGTGGGCGAGGACGGCAATGCGGTGAAGGTCCGAGATGAACTGGCGGTGATGCTTCGTCCGCAGGTCCAGCTCTGCCTCGCCATGACGGTGCTCGGCTATGCCGGGGTGTTCACGGTCTTCACCTACATCCAGCCGATCCTCACACGCGTCACCGGATTTTCCGATGCTGCCGTGTCGCCGATCCTCTTGGTGTTCGGGCTCGGGCTGTCGATCGGCAACGTCGCCGGCGGACGGCTGGCCGATCGAGGCCTGCCGCGCGCTCTCATCGGAACGCTGGCCGCGCTCGCGGTCGTCCTGGTCGCAATGACCGCTGTGCTTCCGCTGAAGGTGCTGACCATCGTGCTGGTCGGACTGCTTGGCGTCGCCGCTTTCGCGACCGTAGCGCCGCTGCAGCTCCGCGTGCTCGAGACCGCAGGCGAAGCCGGACGAACGCTCGCCTCGAGCCTCAACATCGCTGCCTTCAATCTCGGCAATGCTTTCGGCGCCTGGGCCGGCGGGATCACCATCGATCATGGACTCGGTCTCACCGCACTGCCGCTGGTCGCGGCGGCGATCACCTCGGCCGGTTTTGTCCTGGCGCTGTGGAGCCTGCGCCTGGATCGGCCGCAGGCCCGGGCGGCGACCTGTCCTGCGGAATAGGCGCCGGCCGATTTCCACAGTGAAGCTCGAAATAATCCGGCCGGTTTGGTCGAAAGCGAATGGCGGATTACGTTTCTCGCCTTCGTCCTCGAGATATAGCGGAGCGTGGGGCGCAAGGACGCGGACTCATTAAGGCGCAGCCATAGCCCGATTGACGCGAGTTGAACGAAGGCAAGGAGTTGGCAGCGAGCCTGTCGTAACGCGTCGCCACCCGACGACATTGTTTGATCCTGTTGAAGAACCGCCCGACCCGGTTGCGAGCGCGGTAGAGATAGGGGCTGAAGCAGATCGGATCGCTGCGATTGCTTTTCGGCGGGATGTTGGCCCACGCGCGCTTCTTCATGGCAAGCTCTCTGATCCAGTCGGCGTCATTAACCTGCCGACAACCCCAGTTGAATCCGTCGAGAATGACCCACAACGGACATGGTGGCCGCAGAAAAATCACGCAAAGGGGTCGAGGTTCCTCACGAGTGACCCGAGGTCACGGATACCGGCGATTTCAATTTCCTTCCCAGGGAAAGTCCCGCTCCATTTCATGAACTCGCTCCGCGATAAACTCGGCGAAGGCACGAGCTGACGCCTTGGCGGCGCGCCCAGCCGGCAAAATCACGTTGATGTCGGCCGAACCAACTTCCCAGTCTGGCAAGATCCTGACGAGTGCTCCCGACCGCAGCTCAGCCCGAACGCTTCCCTGGCTGGTCGAACAGATACCCAAGCCTGCAACTGCAGCGGCAGACGCTGTTTCCGTCGCGCTGATAACAAATCGTCCTTGGATGCGAACTGAAACAGCCTTTCTGGCTTTACGAAACGACCATGCCTCTGAAGACCCACCCGCAGGTCCCACAATGAGCGTGTGCTTGGTGATCTCAGCCGGCCCGGAAGGAGCACCAGCTCGCGCCAGGTACGACGGGGCGGCGACGAGAACCCGGTGAAGAGTGCCAATCTTGCGCGCCACAGCGGTGCTATCATCGAGGGAGCCTATCCTGACGGCCACGTCCACGGAATCTTCGATGAGGTTGTGCCGAGCATCGTCGAGTGAAAATTCCATGCGCAGCTTCGGATGCCGATCGCTAAACTTGGCGAGCTTTGGCATGATCGTACGAGAAGCGAAGGACGGAGACGCCGCCACTCTCAGGGTGCCGCGCAACTCACCGGTGCCCCGTGCAGCATGATCGGCTTCATCGAGCGCTGCGAGGATCGCCTCGCACCGAGCGAGATAATCCGCGCCGGCTTCCGTGAGCGTCACAGCCCGCGTGCTGCGCAGCAACAATGCGACGCCGATTTGCTTCTCCAGCGCCGCCACGATCCTGGACGCGGTCGGCTGCGTAATCCCGATCTCGCGCGCTGCCACGGAGAAACTGCCGCTCCGTGCGACCCGCACGAACAGCCGCATTGAGGTGAAGCGATCATTCATACAGATCTCGTATTTATGAAAGTCATTTTTTTAGACTACTCCGAATGTTTGCATGAGCCAAATTATTCACGGTAGCCACGGCTGATAGAGCCAGAAGCAGTTCGCCGACTCCATCAACGCCCTGGTGGGCCTCGACGATCCGTAGGCGTAATGACTTGCGACGCGTCAGCACTTCTGATCCGGGATTTGGAGGGCCATCATGAACCGCCGCGAATTTCTGACCTCCACCGGCGCCTCGGCTGCTGCAATGACGCTGAATGTAACGGTCGAAGGAAAGGAGGCGACAATGACAGACAATTCCTCGCTCTGGCCCAATGGCGCGCGTCTCGCGATCAGCATTTCCTTAATGTACGAAGGCGGCGGTCAGCCCCTCTCCGGCGCTCCTGGCGTGATCCCCGAACCGATCAAGGACGGTTTGCCGGACATGCCGACTAACGGCGTGTTCCAGTACGGCATCTACGAGGGCACGCCGCGTTTGCTCAACCTGTTCGACAAGCACGGCATCAAGGTCACCGCCTTCATGATCGGGCAAGCGGTCGACAAGGATCCCGCTTTGGCACAAGAGGTCGTGCGTCGCGGACACGAAGCGGCCGCCCACGGCCGCACCTGGTCGGCGAGCTATGATCTGAGCCCGGCTGATGAGCGGCAGTTCATCATCGACAACATGAACAGCATCGAGCGCGCGACCGGCCAAACGCCGAAGGGATGGAGCGCCTATTGGGTACGCAACAGCCCGCACACACTCGATATCCTAAAAGAGCTCGGTTTCACCTACTATTTGGACGAAGCCAGTATGGACGAGCCGTTCATTCTGCCAGTCAGGGGCGGCGATTTCGTCACAGTGCCTTACACTTTCCATTTGAACGACATCGTGTCTTACCCATTCGAGGGCTATAACCCGGCTGCCTATGAGCAGTCGCTCAAGGACGAATTCGATCAGCTTTATGAGGAAGGGGCCAGTCGCCGTCGGATGATGGTGATGGCGGTCCATGACCGCCTCTCCGGTCACGCCAATCGCGTGCGCGCCCTTGATCGCTTTTTCACATACGCAAAGAGCAAGCCGGCCGTCTGGTTTGCCCGTAAGGACGAGATCGCGAATTGGGCGCTGAAGACGCGCGACAAGACCCCGTACCTCGATCGTGGCCCTGTGCAGAAGACCGGTCTTTCGGGGCCGTCGGCCTGATGGAGTGCACGGCTTGGCCGAAGGTTACCGCCGCGTGTGACATTCGGCCGGACAGCGCGATCGACCAGGAGTGGCCATGACTGCCTCGAATATGACGCTGACCTTGATCGGCGGCCCGACTGTCCTCATTCAGATTGACGACATTCGCCTGCTGACGGATCCGACGTTTGACCCGCCCGGGCAGTATCAGGGACCACATAGCCCTGTGAAGCACCTTAAGACCGCAGGGCCTGCCCTTTCGATCGAGCAGATTGGCAGGCTCGACGCCGTGTTGCTGAGCCACGACCATCATTTCGACAATCTCGACAACTCTGGCCGCGCTCTTCTGCCCAGCATCGGTGTGACCTACACGACAAAGTCGGGGGCGCAGCGTCTCGGCGGAAGTGTCGTCGGCCTGAGGCCGTTCGAGACGCGCTCGCTCGAGGTGGGTCGCAGCACGAAGCTGTTCGTGACGGCGACACCGGCACGCCATGGACCGATCGGGGTCGACGCTGGCGACGTGATTGGATTTGCCCTCGGGGTTAATGAGCCGGGTGATCTCATCTACATCACCGGCGATACTCTCTGGTTCGATGGCACCGCGGACGTTGCGCGCCGCTTCTCTCCAAAGGTTGTCGTGCTGTACACCGGTGCCGCGGAGCCGCGAGGGCGTTTCCGCATGACAATGGGTAGCGAGGATGCTTTGGAAGCCGCGCACGCGTTTCCGAATTCGAGACTGGTCTCGGTTCACAACGAAGGTTGGGGCCACTTGCGGGAGAGCCAGGAACAACTCGCCGATGTCTTCCGCACGTTCGGTCTGGCAAATCGCCTGACTCGAATCGAAAAGGGCATGCCACTCGAATTCGCAGTAGCTTGACAGGAGGCCGAAATAGCCCGAGGCACGCTCTCCACTCGTCATTGCGAGGGGCGAAGCGACGAAACAGTCCAGAGCCTTTCCGCGGAACGATTCTGGTTGCTTCCGCGAAGCCTCTCATCGGGCTGCGCTTTGGAGCGCGGGCTCGCGCCTGCCTAGGCGAGGAAATAGCAAGGCGTTCGTCGCGATATTCTCCAGTTCGCCAGCGAACACGGTATGTTGTTCTATCCGAAGTTTGACAGTGCGCGGGAACGACTCGCAGCCCAATGTGCGAAGGAGCGGATTTCATCCAAACTCAGCCGGACTCGATGCGGTCGTGATGAGGATACTGCCGAACGTGGCGGAATTGATCCATCGCTCGGGCCGCTGAGCGGCCGCTTCACCAGCGGCGACAAGAATAATCCTTCATTGTCGCCGATGGGCGAGATGAAATAGGACCGAGCCATTTCGGGTTTTGGCCCATCGCGACATATTGCGCTGCCGCACGAACTCGGCCGCTATAGGGGCAAAGCGGACATTGCGTTCGTCGCATCGCGCCGCAGGGTTTGTGGGTACACGGCCTAATCCGCCCCACGATGTCTGTTTGGCATCAGAATTTTCGGAGGACCTGGACGGGGAAGGTCGCGTTGTTGGTCTGGCCGCTGCCGTCGGTCCAGAAGCAGTCGACCTGATCGTCCTTGACCGTGTCGACCGTCATCAATGACCCGCCTGAGCGCAGGCGGACAAGATCGCCGGGGCGAAATTCGGGCGTGGCGGGGCCGGCGGTCGAGATGCCCTGTGAAGCCGGAGCGGCAAATGCTTGAGCGAAGAAAGGTGCGTTGAGTGAGAGGATCAAACCGGCACCGATCGAGAAGCGCTTCATCATCGCGAGCATGTCGCAGCCTCCGTGTCTTGCAGGGGACAATGAGGTGAGATCCTCAGTCCGCCTCTAGGGCGTTGAGCATGGTCTTTTCGAAAAACCGGTATCGACTTTTCCGGATCATGCTCTAAATCTGCATTTCGTATTCCGCGCGTACCCGTTCATGACCCGACTCGTTCCTCTGCGGGCGGTCACGTTGCGTGGGCGGCGGCACGCTCGTCGCGCCATCAGGCGTCAATCGATCGGTCCTCAGATAGCCGACCGCTGCGCGCTTCACTTTTTCAAAGGCGTGGTTCTCGATCTGCCGCACGCGCTCGGGCGAAATGTCCATCCGGCTCGCGAGTTCTGCCAGCGTGGGCGGGTTGTCGGTGAGGCGCCGCGCCTCGAAGACCTGGCGCTCGCGCGGTGTCAGCACCTTGAGCGCGGCCGAGAGTGCGCTCGTCTGCTGGGTCGTCTCGTCCCGTTCCGCCAGTATTACTTCGGCGTCAGGGGAATTATCGACCAGCATCGTCTCCCATTCCGCCGTTTGTCCATCGTCGTCCATCGGCTTGTTCAGGGAAAAATCGCCGCGCAGCCGGCCGTCCATCTCGATCACGTCGGCAGCGGTGACGCCCAGGTGCTCGGCGACCACATTGGCAATTTCCGGCGTGAGCGAGGTCTGGTTGTTCGAGACTTTCCTGATTTCGCTCCTGAGGCGGAAGAACAGCTTCTTCTGAGCGGCGGTCGTTCCGATCTTGACCAGCGACCAGGAGCGCAGGATGTATTCGTGAATGCTCGCCTTGATCCACCATAATGCGTATGTCGAAAACCGCGAGCCACGGTCCGGCTCGAAGCGTTGTGCGGCAACGACCAGACCGACATTGGCTTCGGCGATGATATCGGCGAGCGGGAGACCATATCCGCGATAATGCCGCGCTACCTTGGCTGCAAGCCTGAGATGACTTTTGACGAGCGCATGCAGCGCGGCCTGATCGCCGAGTTCATGCCAACGGCGTGCAAATTGCTGTTCCTGGTCTGCGTCCAATAGAGAGTATTGTTCCATTGTAAAGCTTCCTATTTGCGCCCGACGCCTTGCGTCGAGTGCTGGTCGAGGCCCGCGCTATGTCGAGGCATTACGATCATTAGGAGCAGGCGTTGCATCGGTCTTTCGAGAGCGACGGTTTTTGCTGAAACGCACATTTCAGATCACTTCGGTCGAAGCCCGGAGTTTGTGTCGTGCCGAGGTCGAAGCCGCTCGGGGCCGGTAACGTGCACTGAGCTGTTCATGGCGATCACGCTCTCGCTTCGAGTTAGCTGCAAGCTGAACGTAGGCCATGCGTGGTCGGCGGGGCCACTAAACAGGCGTTTAATGAGTTCACGTCCGATTGAGAGGATGCTGCTTACAAATCGGTGAGCTTGCTGTGCTCGCAGGCAAGCGAGTTCACGCCGCGGTTATTTGTGAAGCGCAGGTTGGTCGAGGAGGGGAGGCGGCCGTGCGAATTCGCAAATGCGTGCGATCTCGCTCTTGCCATTGCTCGCGGGCCGCGCGCTATTCCGATGATGGCGGAGCCGGACGTCGCGAACGACGCCCGGCTCTGCCTTGCTCCTTGGGCTCCTCTAGCGCTTATGTGTCCGACTTGGTTTGGGCCGCTGGGCTCGTGGCGGACACCCGCCACACCGTGTTTCCGACATCGTCGGCGATCAGCAGTGCACCCGCCCGATCGATCGCGAGGCCAACCGGCCTGCCGCGCGCGTGGTCGTCCGCATTGAGGAATCCCGTGACGACGTCCTGCGCCGGACCGGATGGCTTGCCGCCGCTGAACGGTACGAACACCACCTTGTAGCCGTTGAGTGGGGTTCGATCCCAGCTACCATGCTCGGCGACAAACGCGCCTCCGTGATATTGCGCTGGAAGGTTGTTGCCTGTGTACATGGCGAGGCCGAGCGGTGCCACATGCGAACTCAGGGCATAGTCCGGCACGATCGCCTTGGCCACGAGATCGGGGCGTTGCGGCTCGACGCGCGGATCGAGATGCTGGCCGTAGTAGCTGTAAGGCCAGCCATAAAAGCCGCCATCCTGCACCGAGGTCAAATAGTCCGGCACGAGATCGGGACCGATCTCATCGCGTTCGTTGGCGATGGCCCAGAGCTTGCCGGTCTCGGGCTCCCACTGCAGCCCGGTGGGATTGCGCACGCCGCTGGCGAAGATGCGATGGGCGCCGCTCGCGCGGTCGATCTCCCAGATCGCGGCTCTCTCGTACTCGGCCTGGATGCCGTTCTCGGTGATGTTGCTGTTCGAGCCGACACCGACATAGAGCTTCGTGCCATCGGGGCTCGCGAGCAAGGTCTTGGTCCAGTGATGATCGATAGGCCCGCCGGGAAGATCGGTCAGCTTGGTGCCTGATGCGGTGATGCTGGTTTGTCCATCCTCGTACGGATATCGCACGATCGCATCGGTGTTCGCGACGTAGAGATCGTGGCCGACCAGCGCAACGCCGAATGGTGAGTTGAGGTGGTCGAGGAATACGGTGCGCACATCGGGAATGCCGTCGCCATTGGTGTCGCGCAACAGCGTGATGCGATTTGCATCCTCGGCCTTGGCGCCGGCGAACCATTGCACCCAGCCGGTGACGAGATCCTTGGGCCGGAAGACCGGGGCCTTCGGGCCATTGCTTTCGATCACCAACACGTCGCCGTTCGGCAGTACGTAAAGCGATCGCGGATGTTGGAACCCCGTGGCCAATGCACGGACCTGCAACCCTTCCGCCACCTTCGGCGTTTCGTTACCCCACGGAGCTGGCCGCGCAATCCTGATCGGCGGCAGCAGATATTGCTGCACCTCCGGCAAGTACGGATGGGCGCCGATCTGCCTTGCGGGATTCCCGCCGCTGTCGTCACAGCCCGCAAGACTCAAGGCAGCAGCGGCGACAGCCACGGTGGCAAAGCGCGGCAGGTTCGTCGCACGGGCAAGATTGAGCAAGCTGGTCATTCGACTGCTCCTGCGCGATCGCTGTAGGTCAAGCCCCAGCCTCCCACCGCCAGGGACAGCAGAAGGATCGTGACCAGCCCCGAGAGCGCGAGGCCGGTCGGCACCACCGCGGTATAGCCGTCACGGCTGTGAACGAGGACATTCACGATCGAGAGCACGATCGCGACGACATAGGTGAGTGCGCGAAACCAGGCCGGCCTCTGCCTGTCGATCAGGAGATCGATCACGGCGGCGATGGCCGCAAGCGCCGCGATCACCAATCCGGCCGCAATCAGCCAGACCGAAAATCTTTCCCACATCACCAGCGCAGTTCGCCAATAGGCGAGATCGGTGACGAAGGCGCCGATCAAGTAGGCGACCGAAAACGGCAGCAGCACTTGATGGATGGCGTGCCGGCGGGGCGCAACCACCGGCACCGCTTTAGTTTCGACTGTGGAGTTGGTGTAGGCCACCGCGATCTGTGTCATACTTCGATCCTCACCATCGTGTGCAAGTGCGCGGCGGCTTTGCGCCGACGCCTGCTTTGCGAGGCAACTTTCGATCTGTTCGATATGCCGGAGCGCTTCGCAGCTCCCATACATTGCAGATGGGAAAGTGGGTCGCGCTTTCAAAAGCACGCGTTCGAAACTGACGGTAAATCCTCTGTGACCTTACCCGCTGAGCTCGGCCGGCTCGCGAAGCCTATCCGAGCTGCTTCCCGCGTCATCGTCTCGAGGCGTGCGCTCGTTCGGCCGCGGTGGTATCGGCTGATGTGCCAAGGTCGGGCAGGTGACGCCGTCAGGCAATCTGTCATATGGTTGACATAGGAAGGTACGATGTGAGGACGGAGAGATGGCGCGACCTCCGGGATCTGCTTGCGCGAAATCGAAGGCCCTTGCGAGGAAGTAGCCAGCGAGACGGCTCAGTTGTCAGTGATGCTAAGTATTGGCCAAATCGCTTCGTCCCGGGCGCAAGTCCGGCAAAGGATGAACTTACCCCGCCTCGGCGCCTGGACCTTGGCGAAGGTCGCGGCGCTACTTGTCATTCTGGTCGGGGTTACCGTCGCATCCGGAAACGAGCGGACGCCGCCGGTCGGGCTCATGACGTTCAATATCCCGGCGCAGCCACTGATCGACGCGCTGCAGGCGTACAGCCAGCAGGCCGGCGTCCAGGTGATGTTCGAAACGACCTCGGCAGCCGGCTTCCGTTCGCCGTCGGTCAACGGCGAGTTCACGCCGCAGGCCGCGCTGCTGATGCTCCTGGCCGATACTGACCTGAGGGTTCGCTATAGCCGATCCAACGCCGTGACGCTCGCGCCGGCGTCCGTGCCGGATCCCGACGAGCCGCCCATCCATCCCCCAGTCTCCGCGGACATAACGCTTGGAACGTTACGTGTTCGCGGTACGACCGACGCTCCCGATCGCAATCTGGGAGAATATATCAGCCTCCTGCAATCGGACATTCAGAAGGCGCTCAAGAAGGGCGGGCGGACCAGGCGGGGCGAATATCGGGTCGCGGTCAAACTATGGGTGACGCCGTCCTCGCGAGTCATAGACAGGGCCGAGCTCGACGGTTCGACAGGCGACTTTGATCGGGATAGCTCGATCGCCGAGAGCTTGCGTGGCCTGGTGTTGAGCCAGCAGGCGCCGCCCAACATGCCGCTCCCGATCCGCTTCATGATCTCGATCCACGCGCTGTAGGCGACTAATATAAGGGGTTGCCTCAAGCTCCGGCGACATCTTACTCGATGCCGGGGCGATCAAACGATTCTCGGGGCGCAGCCGTTGCAAGCTTCCGGCTGAATGGCCGCGGTATCTTAATATTCCCGCACCTGTGGTTCGATTGCCGCGATCGCCGACCAGCTTGCGAGTGACTGATGTCCGTCACGCGAGTGTCATCCTCGGTGGATAGGGAAAATAGCGGGACTGACCGCGATCTGCGAAACGCAGGGCGTGGCGTTGCGGGGCTGGTAGGTGTCTGATTCGAATAGTAAATCTCTGCGAGAGACAGTCGCAGCTGATTACGAGGGCTTGGCCAAGCGTCTGACGCGTTGCCTTGGCTCCTCGGATTTCGCGCGCGAGGCGCTGCACGAAGCGTTTCTGCGGGTCGATCGAGTATCCGATGCGGTGCCGATTCATAGCCCCGTCGACTATCTGTTTCGTACCGCGCTGAATGTCGCCAAGGATCGGCGCAAAAGCGATCGGCACTTGTTGAACGCCTCGGAAATCGCGGCGATCATGGACGTCATCCCCGACGACCGTCCGGACCCGGCAATGGTGACGGAATCGCGCATCGAGCTGACGGAATTTCAGAAAGCTCTCGCAGAATTGCCCGCCCGGCGGCGCGATGTATTTATCGCGGCCCATCTTGATCATCAGCCCCACCGCGAGATTGCGGATCGGTTTGGCATCAATGTGCGCACGGTCGATTTCGACCTGCAGCATGCCATGGAGCATCTCAGCCGTCGGCTAGGCCGCACCGTTCTCCGGCGCCTCGGGCCGCGTCCAAAGGCGAAAGCCAGCGAGTAGCTTGCATCTTGGCAAGAGACGTGCTTGTCAGGCTGTCTAGATCATAATCCGATTGGACGGATCGGATCATGATCTCGTCTCTTTGTTTGAGCATGATCTTCCTGCGCAAACGCTTCGCGTTTGTCGCGAGGGAAAACCGGTTTCCACTTTTCCGGATCATGCTCCAGCGGCGTTTTTCCAACGCGCACGGTTGAATGCCGGCGCGGATCGCGAATCTTCAAGAAAAATTTTGAAAGATGCACTTTCTATAGCGACAAAGAGCTTGAAAGTGCGGATAGGCTGCATTTTCGATTCAGTCTTCCTTTGCGTCAATCGTCTATAGAGCATGAGGACGCGGTATTTCTGAGTACGCCGAAGTCATTCGGCGGGAGAATCAACAAAGAGCGATTGGCCTTGACCGCAGGCGACGATATTCCTTCCGAGCTTGACCCGCTGCTGCGGCAGGCGCTTGCGTGGGTTATTCGCCTGCACTCCGGGTCGGCGACGTCGGACGATGCTGCCGCTTTGGCGCTTTGGCGGCAGCGCAGCGATGAGCACGAGGCCGCCTTCCGCGATGCCGTGAGGCTGTGGCGCAGTTTCGGCGAGGCGACGCGCGTGCTCGCAAGCCAAGAGCTTGTGAATGTTGAACGCCGCAGTCAACGCGACGCGCGCGACAGGCTCAGCCGCCGGGCGCTGGTCGGGGGCGCGATGGCTGCCGCCGCATCGGTGGCCGCCGGATACGTGGTCGTTCGTCCGCCGATGGGGCTATGGCCATCTTTCGAAGAACTGTCGGCGGACTATCGGACCGGCAAGGGCGAACGGCGCAACATCGCATTGGCCGACAATGTCTCGCTGACGCTCAACACCCAGACCAGCATCGCCGTGCGATCCGAGCAGGGCGCTCCGCGCATCGAGCTGATTTCGGGCGAGGCCGCCGTCGAGGCGGAGCGCGACGCGCCCGCGCCGCTTGTCATTGATGCCGCCGGAGGCCGCGTCACGACGCGTCGCGCCAGTTTCAATGTGAGATGTCTCGATCGTGCCGTCTCGGTGTCGTGTCTTGAAGGCGCCGTCGAAGTCGAATGGAAAGGACAACGTGTCGCCATTTCGGGCGAGCAGCAGATATCCTATTCGGCGGAGATGGGGCTCGGACGCGCCTCGCAAGCGGATTTGGAGCAGGCGGACGCCTGGCGAAAGGGTCTTCTGATCGTTCGCGACTGGCCGGTCAATCGTCTGGTCCAAGAGATCAATCGCTACCGGCCGGGCAGGATTGTCGTTATGGACGAGCAACTTGGGCACCGCATGATTTCGGGCACGTTTCATCTCGATCACCTCGACGACTTCATCGCTCAGGCCCACGGCCTGTTCGGCGCCACGGCGCGGAGCTTGCCGGGGGGCATCGTGTTGCTGAGCTAGCGTCTTGAACGGACTCCGCGCCCCGCGACAAATTGTTCGAAAACGGGTCTGCCAGACAAATTGCAGGACAAGAGGATTCAATGATCAAGCCGCGACATGCGGATGGCGCGCACCGGTGTCGCGGATTGGCCACCGTCATCCGAGGCATCGCGGTCGGTTTCGGACTGCTGGGGTTGACAACGGCGGCCGCCTGGCGCGCCGAGGCTCATGACATCGGCTGGGCGGTTGGGCATTTCGCGCCACATCAGCAGCAGTCCGAGGTTTCGCCCCTGGCGCGCACGCAGGAGCCTACGGTGCCCAACCGCCAAAAGACCGGCACCGGCTTTTTCGTCGATGACAAGGGTCACATGCTGACCGCCCGTCACGCGGCAGACGATTGCGCGCGCCTCGTTGTCTTCAAGGAAGGACGGGCGCTGGCGGCGCAGCTCGTGGGTTTGTCGCCCAGCACGGATATCGCGCTGATCAAGGTGTCGAAGACCTTGGGGCTGGCGGCGGTTTTCCCGAGTACGGTGGGCGTGAGCGCCAACGACATGGTGTTTGCTTCCGCTTACGACAAGCTGGCGACAAACCGTGGCCTGTTTGCAAACGCGACCGTCGCAGGCAGCCCAGGCAACCAGTCGGGTGCGCTGCAGATAGATACGGATGTCACCTTCGGCGCCAGCGGTGCGCCGGTACTGGACAGTCGTGGCCTGGTACAAGGGATCATAAGCCGCAGGACCGGATCGAGCCGCGTGGTCGCGGTGGGGGCAGGGGACGCCAAGAGCTTCCTCGCCTCCAAGGGTGTTCGTGTTGTGGAAGATGACCGGTCCCAGATCGTCGCCGCGACCTCGCGCGCCAGCCGAGCGGCCTCGCTCTCGGCGCGGGTCACGTGTTTGCAGAATTGAGGCGAGACGGATGTGGCAGATGAGTTTGTCCAAGATAGCCGGTTGGGTTGCGGCGACAGCCATCGTGGCGACGTTTTCGCCGGCGCTGGTTTCCGCGCCAGCGCGGTCGCAGGAATATCGCGAGGCGAGCAAGGCGCCGCCGCACTGGACTCAATTCGCGAAGCTGGTCAGGTATCGTTTTGAAGACTGGATGGGAGCGGATGACGAGGTCGGCAATCGTTTCCGGGCCTATCTTCGCGAACACCGCGGAAAAGAGGACGGCCCGCCGCAGATGCTCGAGGTGCGCGCCTGGCTCAATCCTGACGGCTCGGTCGAAAAGGTGACCTTCCCTCCGCTCAACAATGCGCAGGCCGACGCCGATCTGCGGAAGATCCTCACGCGGGGCAATGTCGGGGAGGCGCCGCCACCGGAAATGCTGCAGCCCCTGCGCCTGCGCCTGTTGCTGAATCTGAAATAGCATCACGACCGGGACGACGCCGGGAAAGCCCGATGCCGCGTGGTTTGCGCAGTGCGCTTCGCTGGCGATCCGCACGGCGCACGCGCTGTCCGCGAGTCGTAAGGCGCGCAAAAATTTCTTAAGACTTTGATTCAGTCTCGTTCCGGCTCGATCGTCTGTTGAAGTGAGGCACCATGAACGCGGCATTCCGCCGTGTCGTCATGTGCGTGCCCAGGAGACGAGCGAGCACCCGTGCAATCTGAGATCGGTTACAAGCGTGGCGGACCTGCGTCCGCCCGAACGGTGTTGCTCGGCCTGAGGCCTGTCGTGTCGGTGATCGCCGGCGGTCTTTGCGCGCTGACGTGGGGTGAGGCAGGCGCCGCGCCGCAAAGGGCGCCGCAGCCGGCGAATGCACCCACGGCGCAGCAGCCCGCGAATGCGGACAATGCGGCGGCGCCGGCGCAACGCTTCGACATCGACGATTTCGCGGTGCAGGGCGCCGACAAGCTGCCGCAGATCGAGATCGAGGAGGCGATCTATCCGTTCCTCGGGCCGAACAAGAGCGCCGACGACGTCGAGAAGGCGCGCGCGGCGCTGGAGAAGGCCTATCGCGACAAGGGCTTTCAGACCGTGAGCGTGTCGGTGCCGACGCAGAATGCGCTGCGCGGGGTCGTCATTCTCAAGGTGGCGGAGATGAAGGTCGGGCGGCTGCGGGTCAAGAATTCGCGTTACTTCGACATCGAGCAGATCAAGGACCGGGCGGCCTCGCTGAAAGAGGGCACGCTGCCGAATTTCAACGATGTCACCAAGGACATCGTCGCGCTCAACCAATGGCCGGACCGGCGGGTCACGCCCGCGCTGCGCGCTGGCGTCGCGCCGGGCACGGTGGATGTCGACCTCAACATCGAGGACAAGGCGCCGCTCCACGGCACCGTCGAGGTCAACAACGCCAACTCGCCGAACACCACGCCGGCCCGCCTCATCGCCACCGTGCACTACGACAATCTGTGGCAGCTCGGGCATTCCGCCAGCTTCACCTATCAGGTGGCGCCGCAGCGGCCGGGCGATGCCGAGGTGTTCTCGGGGTCGTATCTGGCGCGGATTCCCGACGTCGAATGGCTGAGCTTTTTGCTCTACGGCGTGAAGTCGAGCAGCAACGTCGCCACCGTCGGCGGCACCAACATCGTCGGCCCCGGCGAGATCATCGGCGGCCGCGCGGTGATGACCTTGCCGGGCCGGGAGAACTTCTTCCAGACGCTGTCGGTCGGGGTCGACTACAAGCACTTCGACCAGACCGTGGGATTGGGCACCGACAGCTTCGCCTCGCCGGTGACCTATTATCCGGTGGTCGCCAGCTACGGCGCGACGTTCCAGAACGAGACCTTCACCACCCAGTTCAACGCCGGCATCACCTACAGCCTGCGGCCGTTCGGCAGCGACTGGACCGAGTTCGACGTCAAGCGCTATTACGCCTCGCCGAGCTTCACCCATTTCAACGTCGACGTCGCGCACACCCAGGAATTGCCGGAGAATTTCCAGCTCTGGGGCAAGGTGCAGGCCCAGGTCGCCGACGGCCCTCTGGTGTCGAGCGAGCAGCTCAGCGCCGGCGGCCTCAACACCGTGCGCGGCTATCTGGAATCCGAGGTGCTCGGCGATGACGGCGTGATCGGCAATCTCGAGCTCCGCAGCCCGGACCTCGGCGCGATGCTGCAGAAGGAGATGAAGGACGAGACCGGCCAGGGCGCGCCGCGTTTCACCACCTTCAACGAGTGGCGGCTGTTCGCCTTTGCCGACGCCGCGCATGTCAGCATCCAGAAGCCGCTGCCGGATCAGCAGTCGGCGTTCAACCTGTGGAGCTACGGCGTCGGCACCCGCTTCAAGGTGTTCAACGCCTTCAATGGCATGTTCGCGCTGTCCGTTCCGATGGTCAGCCAAACCTATACGCGCGCGGGCGACCCGCGCTTCAACGTTCGGCTCTGGGGTGAATTCTGATGATGGGATGGGACAAGATGCGGGCCATGGGGAGCGGTGCGAGGCGCGCGGCCGCGAACGCGGCGGCGATGCTGTTGCTGGCCGTGGTGGCGGTGCTGGCGCTGGCGGCGCCGGCGAACGCCTGGTGGAACGATGAGTGGCAGCTGCGCAAGAAGATCACGATCGATGCCAGCGCCGCCGGGGCCAACATCACGGACCCGATCGGATCGACGCCGGTGCTGGTGCGGCTGCACACCGGCAACTTCCGCTTCGCCTCCGCCAAGGACGACGGCTCCGACCTCAGGTTCGTCGCCGGCGATGACAAGACGCCGCTGAAGTATCACGTCGAGAAATATGACGGGCTGCTCAGCGAGGCGCTGCTCTGGGTCGCGGTGCCGAACCTGCAGCCGGGGGCCAAGGCCGAGATCTGGCTCTACTACGGCAACAAGAAGGCGCTGGCCGCGGCCGACGCCAAGGCGACCTACGACCCCGACACGCTGCTGGTCTATCACTTCAACGAGCGCGGCACGCCGTCGCTGGATTCCTCGGTGTGGGCCAACAACGCCCAGAGCGTCGGCCAGCCGGCGGAAGGCGCGCTCATCGGCAATGGCGTGCGGCTGACCGGGCAGAACCCGGTGACGCTGCCGGCCTCGCCGTCGCTGACGCAGGCCGCCGGTGGCGCGTTCACCTGGTCGGCGTGGATCAAGCCGGCGGCGGCGCAGCCGAACGCGGCGCTCTACAGCCGCCGCGACGCGGCGGCCGGCAATGCGCTGGTGATCGGTCTGGACAATGGCGCGCCGTTCGTCGAGGTGACGACGGCCGGCGCCGCGCAGCGCAGCGGCACCGGCGCGCCGGTCGCACCTAGCACCTGGCATCATCTGGCGGTGGTCGCGAACAACGGCCAGGTGACCTTGATGCTGGACGGCACTCCTTACGCGTCGGTCGCCGCCGCGTTGCCGGCGCTGAACACGGTGGCCCTGATCGGAGGTGACACGTCTGCAACCTCCAGTGCAGCTCCGATCGCCCAGGCCGCCCCGTCCGCAGCCGCGCAGTCCCCTGCTGCGACGGCTGCGGACGGCAGCGCGGCGCCGCCGGCGGACGATGCGGCCGCCGCGGCGCCGGTCGCGGTCCCGGCGATGGTGGGCTTTGCCGGGGACGTCGACGAACTGCAGATCGCGAAGATCGCGCGGCCGGCCGGCTTTCTCAAGTTCGCCGCGATCGGGCAGGGCCCGGACCAGGCCAAGCTGATCAGCTTCAGCGTCGACGAGGAGACCGGCAGCTGGCTGTCGGGCTACTTCGCGGTGATCCTGAAGTCGGTCACGCTCGACGGCTGGGTGGTGATCGGCCTCTTGGTGATCATGGCGGCCTTGAGCTGGGTGGTGATGGTCGACCGCTCCGGCTATCTGAACCGCCAGGCCAAGGCCAACGCGGTGTTCATGAAGCACTTCCGCGCGGTCGCCGACGACCTCACCATTCTCGACCGCGGCGCGGATGCCGACGTCGCCACCCTCGGCGGCCGGCTGTCGGCGGCCGATGCCAAGGCGATGAAGGCGTCCTCGCTCTACCGCATCTACCACATCGGCGCCGAGGAGATCCGCCACCGCTTCCGGAATGGCGCCGCCCCGGTGCTGTCCGGCGCCTCGATCGCGGCGATCCGCGCCGCGCTCGACAGCGGCGTGGTCAAGGAGATCCAGCGGCTGAACCGGCTGATGGTGATCCTGACCATCGCGATCTCCGGCGGTCCGTTCCTCGGCCTGCTCGGCACCGTGGTCGGCGTCATGATCACCTTCGCGGCGATCGCGGCCTCCGGCGACGTCAACGTCAACGCGATCGCGCCCGGCATCGCGGCGGCGCTGGTCGCCACCGTGGCCGGCCTCGGCGTCGCGATCCCGGCGCTGTTCGGCTACAACTACCTGATCTCCAAGATCAAGGACCTGACCAGCGACATCCAGGTCTTCGTCGACGAGTTCGTGACCAAGATGGCGGAGTTCTACTCCGCCGACCGGCCGGACCCGACCCTGCACCGCATGGCCGCGGAGTAAACGGCGATGCAGCTGCAGAGCGACTCCAAGCCGTATGACGACATCAACATCACCCCGATGTTGGACCTCGCCTACGTGCTGCTGGTGATCTTCATCATCATGACGACGGCGACCGTGCAGGGCCAGAAGGTCAACCTGCCGAAGGCCTCGGCCGCGCCGTCGCTGGCGACGCAGACCACCAAGGCGATCACGGTCGCCAACGACGGCAAGATCTTCCTCGACACCATTCCGGTGACCCTGCCCGAGCTCGAGCAGCGGCTGGTGCAGCAGAAGGCGCTGACGCCGGAGTTCCCCGTGGTGCTGCGCGGCGACGCGCAGGCCCAGTACCAAAGCGTGATGGACGTGCTCGACCTCTTGGGCCGCATCGGCCTTAACCAGGTTGGACTCGCCACCAAACCGCTCGTGAAGTGATGCGATCGTCGATCCCGGTGCCAACGCCTCTTCCTCACACGCCCATTCGGCGCAAACGCGCCTATGAGCGTGCGCTCGATGCGCTGCAGCGAGCGCTCGTCCGGCTGCGGCTGGTCGGGCCGGCTCTCGATAACCTTGCCTCCGATGCCGCGAAGGGAGGGGATTGCGTGAGTTCTGTCGTTCTGCCGTTTCCCATTCGGGGCGAAGCGCTTCTGGTCAAGCTGGCGAACGAGCTCCGCGGCCGCGTCACGGCCGGAGAGCTGGAGGATGATCCGTTCCTGGCGACGATCTCGCGCGGCCGCCGGCCGCGCCTGTCGATCGACCGCGACGCCTATGTCGAGTTCAACGCCGAAGACGAAACCTTTCATCTCAAGATAGATGCCTCGCCCGTACTAGCGCTGACGCTGGAGACGAAAGAGTTCACAAGGCTCGTTGAATTCGTCTTTCAGTATTTCGCTGAGCGCGATCGCGGTCTGCGGCAGGTCGAGGTCGTATCGTGAGCAAGCTTCGGGACGATTGGAATCTGCCGGACGAGCCGTCAGATCGTCAGCGCTCTATATTCCGCGGCCCCGGGATGCGCTACGGCGCGGCGCTTGTGGTGATCGCCTTGCTGTTCGGCGGGGCAGGCTACTGGCTGTTCGGCGGGGACGATCTGCCGCCGCCGCGACAGGTCCGCGAGATCACGATCGTCAACATCACGCCGCCACCTCCGCCGCCACCGCCACCTCCGCCGCCCGAGCAGAAGATGATCGAGCAGCCGAAGATGGCCGAGCCGGAGTTCAAGGAAGAAAAGCCGATCGAGAAGCCGCAGGACGAGCCGGTCAAGGACGCCAAGAACGACGAGCCGCCGGGGCCGCTGTCGCTTGACGCGCAGGCGACCGGACCAGGCGATCTCTTCAATCTTGGCGGCAAGCCGGGCGGCAATCCTTACGGCGGCGGGGGCGGTGGTGGCAGCCGTTGGGGCTGGTACGCCTCGATGGTGCAGGCGCAGATCGAATCCGCGCTGCGTTCCAACAACAGGACGCGCAGAGCGGTCATGGAGGTGCAAATCCGCCTGTGGGCCGACAGCACCGGCCGCATCAACCGGGTTCAACTCGTGCCATCGACCGGCGATGCCGAACTCGACGCGCTGATACGTAACGACATTCTCGGCAGTCTGACGCTGCGCGAACCGCCGCCGAAAGACATGCCGATGCCGATGGTGACGCGCGTGACCGCGCGTCGGCCGAGCTAACGCGACGTTTGTCAAACACAACGGACTACAAGAGGACTGGGGACAAAATGTTTGAGATTAATCCAGGTGCACGCCGGCGCACGCTGCTGCTCGCTGTCTCGCTGGCTGCGCTGTCCTGCGTGGCGCCAGCACTTGGCCAGCCCGCGGACGAGGCCGGTGCGCCTGAGAAGAAGGTGGAGTCCAAGCGGCCGAAAGTGTCGGATGCCAAGCCGACCTCGCCGAATACGACGGTCAATCTTCTCAACCTCATGGTGAAGCGCAAGCTGCTGAGCGAGGATGAGGCGCAGTCGCTGATCAAGCAGGCCGAGGACGAAGCCTATGTGTCGCGCCAGGCCTCCAAGGACGCCACCAGCAAGGCGGATGAAGCCGCGAAGGCAGCGACCGTGGCCGCGGCTGCCGCCAATCCGCCCGGCACCCGGCACGTCACCTATGTGCCGGAGATCGTGAAGCGGCAATTGCGCGAGGACATCAAGAAGGAAGTGATGGCAAAGGCCGAGAAGGAGAACTGGGCCTCGCCGGGCGCGTATCCGGAATGGGCGCAGCGCATCCGCTTCTACGGCGACGTGCGCGCTCGTTATATGGGCAGCTTCTTCCCGACCGGCAACGATCCGGGGCTGATCAACTTCAACGCGATCAACTCAGGCTCGCCTTACAATCTGGGACCAGACAACCTCAACCAAATCCCGACGTACAACACCTATCAGAACCGCAACCAGGTGCGGCTGCGCGCCCGCCTCGGCATGGACGCCGACCTCACCAACGGCTTCGCGGCGGGCCTGCGGATCGCGACCGGCGAGAGCAACTCGCCGGTCTCGACCAACCAGACGCTGGGCGGCAGCGGCTCGAATTTCTCCAAATATTCGATCTGGCTCGATCGGGGCTTCCTGAAGTATCAGCTCCCGAACCAGGACGTGGTGGCGCAGGTCGGGCGTTTCGACAATCCGTTCTGGTCGCCGACCGATCTGGTCTGGTACCGCGAACTCGGCTTCGACGGCTTCGCCGTGCAGGCCAAGCAGGAGGTAATTCCGACCATTACGGCGTTCGGCGTCCTGGGCGCGTTTCCGATCTTCAATACCGACTTCAACGCGGGTACCAACGCGTCTTACGAGAATGGTGGTGGAAAGCTTCCGAGCCACGACAAATGGTTGTTCGGCGCCCAAGGCGGCTTTGCCGCACGGTTCGACCCGGTCTCTGAGTTCCGCTTCGGCGTGGCCTATTACGATTTCGAGAACGTGCAGGGGCAGCTCTCCGAGACTTGCTTTGTCGGCTCGAGTTCGGATAGCTGCAGCTCGGATCTGTCGCGGCCGCTGTTTGCCCAGAAGGGCAACACCTACATGATGTTGCGCAACATCTACAGCGACGTCCACAATAATTTGGGCCAGAACCTTCAGTTTCAGTATTTCGGATTGGTCCAGAAATTCCGCCCGGTGGTCGCCAGCGCCTCGCTCGACCTCGGCGAATTCCATCCGTTCCACATCGTGCTCGACGGCGAATTTGTCTGGAACTCAGCGTTCAATCGCGCGCTGACGATCCCCGGCACCGGGCTTGCGCCTGTGTCCAACGTCCCCGGCATCGCCATCAACAACCGCGCTGGTACCGCGAGCGGGTCGGTGCTTGGCCCGTTCAACGGCGGCGACATGGGCTGGATGACGCGCGTCACCGTCGGCAACAAGGAGATCAAGCACTTGGCCGACTGGAACGTGCATGTCGGCTACAAATACCTGGAGTCGGACGCGACGCTCGATGCCTTCGCCGATTCCGATTTCGGGCTCGGCGGCACCAACCTCAAGGGTTACTTCCTCGGCGCCAATGTCGGCCTCAGCGAGAACGTGTGGGCGTCGATGCGCTGGCTGAGCGCCAACAGCATCGCCGGCTCGCCCTATGCCGTCGACGTCCTCTTGGTCGATCTCAACGCAAAGTTCTGATCATGAAGATACGCATCCTCACCTTCCTCACGGTCGCCGTCGCGGTGTGTTCGCATCTCGAACCCGCCCACGCCGATGCCGAGACCGATCGGCTGCGCGAAGCCCTGCGCAGCGCCACCCTGCAGACCCGGCAACTGGAGGACCAGCGGACGGCGCTGCAGGCCAAGCTGGCGGACGCCGAGCGCGACAAGGCCGCGGCCAAAGCCCAGGTCGACGCCGCCAAGGCGCAGGTCCGCCAGACCGAGAAGCAGCATCGCGAGGCCGTCGACGAGTTCAACAAGCGCCTCGCCGAGCGCGACGAGACGCTGGAGAAATGGAAGTCGGCCTATGAAGAGGCGGCCAATGTCGCGCGCGACAAGGACGCCGCGCGGGCCAAGTTCGAGGGCGAGGCCAACGCCTACAAGGCCGCGACCAAGGGCTGCGTCGCCAAGAACGACCAGATGCTGAAGGCCGGCCGCGAGCTGTTGAAGCAGTACAAGAGCGTCACGATCGGCGACACCGTCGTCGCGCATGAGCCGATGCTGGGGCTGCGTCGGGTGGAAATCCAGAACAACATCCAGGACAGCGGCGACAAGATCCTCGACCAGAAGGCAGAACAATGAACATCTCCTCCCTCCGCGGTGCACCCCTGATGCGATCCTTCCGTGTGTCGATGATGGCGACGGCGCTGGCCGCGCTCCCGCTGGCCGCCGCCGCCCAGACGGCCCCGCCGGCGCCGCAGCGTCCGGTGCAGGCCGTCGCCAAGCCGAAGCCCGTGGCCCCCGCCGCCGCGGCTCCGCAGCCGGCGGCGACGACGCAGGGCGCGGCCACCGCCAAATCCGGCGCCGGTGACGACGTGATCGCCCGGGTCGGCAGCACCAACATCTCGGCCGACCAGATCCGGGCTTATGTCGCCGCGCTCGGGCCGCGCGAGCGCGCCGCGTTCGGGCAGGATCCGAACCTGCTCAGCCAGGCGGTGCGCTTGATGCTCGCCAACCGCCTGGTGCTACAGGAGGTCGCGGCCAAGAAGTGGGACCAGCAGCCGGCCATCGCCGAGCAGCTCGACCGGGTGCGCGAGAGCGCGGTCGCCGAGCTCTATCTGCAGCAGGTCTCGACCCCGCCGGCGAGCTTTCCGAGCGAGGACGACCTGCAGAAGGTCTATGACGCCAACCGCGCCTCGTTCCTGATGCTGCGGCAGTTCGAGCTGGCGCAGATCTTCGTGCCGCTGGCCAAGGACGCCGACAAGGCGGCCGAGGACAAGGCGAAGAAGACTGTCGAGGACATCCAGCGCAAGCTGAAGGCCCCCGGCGCCGACTTCGCCGCGCTCGCCAACGAGACCGGCGAGGTCAAGAATGGCGGCGAGCTTGGCTGGCTGGCGGAGACCCAGATTCGGCCGGAAATCCGCACCCAGGTGATGGCGCTCGCCAAGAACGCGATCGCCGAGCCGATCAAGCTCGACGACGGCTGGCACATCATCAAACTCACCGACACCAAGGCGTCCTACACTAGGACCTTGCCGGAGGTGCGCGAGGTGCTGGTGCAGCAGATGCGCAGCGAGCGGGCGGCGATGCTGCGGCGGGCCTACCTCGCCGAGCTGCTGAAGCAGAATCCGCCCGTCATCAACGAGCTCGCGCTCTCCAGCCTGATCGGCGGCCCGACGCCGGCGGCGCGGTAGCCTGTGCGATGGCTGCCGTGCCGCCCATCGCCGAACCGGCGCCGGACTGGAGGCTGACCACCGGTCGGCTGCGGACGCTGCTTGCGATGTGCGGCTATCGCGGCGCCGTGCTCGCGACCTGGCGGCGGCATGTGCTGCCGGCCGGGTGCCGGGTCTGCCTGCAGTTCGGCGATCAGCTCGCGCGCGACGGCGACGGCCTGACCCGTGTGGTGATCCGCTGCAGCCTGGAGCTCAACGGCCATGACGCGCGCATCGGCGAGGTGACCTATTGGCAGATCCGCAAGGTGGTGCCGGCCACGGTCGAGGGGCAGCGCGTCCATTTCGAGCTCGAAACCGATCTGTTGCTCGGCAGCATGATCCGGTTTGACGATGTGCTGACGCAGGGCGCGGAGATGCTGCGCCATCTGCGGCTGCTGATCGCGGATGCGCGGCTGACGCTGGCGCATCTGCCGGTCAACGACCGGCTTGGCGAGGAGGCCCGTGCGCCGGTGCTGCGGATCGAGGCCCGCTTCGCCGCCGACCTCGCTGCCGGCCGCTCCGGTCTTGTGGTGCCCGATCCGCAAGACGCCGGCGGGCCGGCCACAGCATCGTTCCGCACCACGACGCGCCATGTCGGCCTCGGACTCGCCGCCTGCGACTGCCTGACCGACCAGGTGCTGCCCGACCTGGCGCAGGCGGCGCGCGCCCTGATCGCGCAGCAGCGCGCGCTGGGGACGGCGCAATGGCCATCCCAGGTGCTGCCCGCAAGCGCCGCCTTTTGATGCCGATGACGCAACGATTGTCGTCGGAACACTGCAACGTCTGCAACACACGCCGGCAGCATTCCGCTGCCATTTGACGATCCGCTCACCCACAACCTGTTACGGAGTTTTCCATGTCCGACGCCACGATCACCAAACTGACGCTCGACAGCCTGCGCGAACTGTTTCAGCTCGCCGGCTATCGCGTCGAGACCCTGACCGACCCGGTCGCCAACATCTCCTACCTGCGCTCCGGGACCAATGGGCTTGCGTTCGACGTCCGTCCCGGAAACCGGATCGCCGGCGACGAGCAGAGCTTCATCGACGTCGCCCTCATCGCCGTGTTGCAGGTGCAGGGCGAACTGCCGCTTGACCTGGTCAATCGCTGGAATGCGACCCGCCGGTTCGCGTGCCTGCAGCTCAGCCCGCCGTTCCTCGCTCTGTCGCTCGATTTCTCGGTGGCGGGCGGCGTGACGCAGAACAATCTGCGGGCGCAGATCGAAATCTGGGATCACCTGGTGCAGCAGCTCGTGGCCTATCTGCGCGAAGAACTGGCCAATCTGGCAAAGACCAAGGCGCCGAATACGCCGGCTGCGGGCGCGGCTGTGCAGGCGCCGGCGGCGGATCGCGACCGCGTCGCCGAGGCTGACGTGCCCCACACGGTTCAGTAACCGCGCCAGATGCGGATGAAGGCCGTTATTCATACCGGCGGAAGCCGCATCTTGTGGCGACGACGGGGCGCGCGCTGGCTCGGCGCGCTTGCCGTCTTGCTCGGGGCCAAGCTGATCTCGGTCAAGGCCGCAACCGACGTGGATGGCAGGCTGAACGCGGCCCCAGCGCCGGCGGCCTGGCGGGACTTCGCCAAGCGCCTGCAGCTTCGATTGCAGGAGCGCTTGGCGACGGAATCGACGCCGGCGCTCCGCTTCCATGACGCAGTCGCAAGGCGCGCCTCCGATGCCAGGGCGGCGTCCCCGTCGATTATCGTGCGCGTATGGGTGATGCCCGATGGCAAAGTCCAGCGCATTGAGTTGGAAGGCCTCGACGACGACGCCTCGCATGATCTGTCCACGCTTCTGATCGGCGATGGCGTCGGCAGCACGCCGCTCGATATGCCGCAGCCGCTGCGCATGCGGCTCTCGTTGCGTCCGAAGACACGCGTGGAGGATTGAACGTGCCGGCACCGGCATCGCAGCGATGGCGCGGCTTGGTGGCGGCGATGGCGGTACTATCCGCCGCGTTCATGACGGCTGCCGGCCGGGCGGAGCCAGCCGCGAACGATGCGAGTTTCGCCATCCGTTACGCCGCGATCGAGATGCCTGCGGACACGGCTCCCGCACCGGGCCCGCCGTCTGCCGGACCGCTGGCTGGTGCTTCAGCTCCGGCCAAGCCCCAATCGCCGATGAACCGCAGCGACGCGCTGGCCTACTACCGCGCGCTGATCGAGAAGGAGGCCGGGCGGCAGGGACTGGCGCCGGCCATTGCCGAGGCGGTGATGGCGGTGGAGAGCGGTTACAACCCCGGCGCAATCGGCGGTGTCGGCGAAATCGGGTTGATGCAGATCCTGCCGTCGACGGCGCGCATGTTGGGCTTCACGGGAAGCAATGCCGAGCTCGCGATGCCCGAAAACAACATCCGTTACGGGGTGACCTACCTTGCGCAGGCATGGCGTCTTGCCGGCGGCGACCTTTGCAGAGCGACGATGAAATATCGCGCGGGCCACGGGGAGACGCGCTTCTCCCATCTCTCGGTCAATTACTGCCTCGCGGTCCGCGCCAAGCTCTTCGCGCGCGGATTTCCCGTCACCGGCAGCGTCCCGGTGGCAACCTTCGGCAAGCCGGCGGGGGTAGGCGGCGGCTGCGGAAAGAAATGTCTTGGCACAGCCGGCATCGGCCGCGTCGATCTCGCAGGGCTCAATACGAGGCTCAGCACACTCGTGATGCAGGTGCGCGGCGGGAGGTGAGGGGTGCTGGGCATGGATGGCGTTGGAGCGACAGCGCTATGAGCCGTCCATAGACCGCGGTGAAAAGCCGGTTTCAGATCAAGCTGTTGGTGGGATTGCCTAGTCTGGCTGGGGAACCTGGATTCGAACCAAGACAAACAGAGTCAGAGTCTGTTGTGCTACCGTTACACCATTCCCCAAGAATTGCTCAACGGCATCAATAGCTTAAGTCTATAGCCGGGGCAACTGCCGGCGGGCGGGATCATGGCAAATCGTCGCCTCGCTGCGAGGTCCTTCTACTGTTCGGTCAGGGCCTTGGCAAGCAGGTATGGCGCGTGTTTCCGGGCAAAATGCGGCCGGCCGCAGGTAGGGATCGGCGCAGCGGTTGATTTCGATGCTTCCTTGATTCTTGAAGCGAGGCGGCCGTCGCCATCGGCGGCAACCCTGTAACGACAGCGCTCGGTCACGCCTAACGCGGCGTCACACCCGCAGTGACGTGCCCACCTCACGCTCGAATGCGCACGCCGCACGTGCAGCGCTGAATTGCCTGGCGTTGAAGCAGCGATAGCGCGATCGGCTCGCGTGATGCGCATGCGGACTCGCGCCTGGCTTGGCTTGCCGAGGTCGGGGTGCCATGCGATGCTGGTGTACCAAGAAAATTGGGGGCGGGGGCTGCAACGGCTCGTGCGCTTCCCATGCATAAAAAGTCCGGCATCGGGCAAGGGATAGTGGAGACGTTCGAAGATGAGATTTTCACATGTCATCGGGCTGTTTTCGGCTGCCGTCATGTCGGCCGCGCTGGTGGGCAATGCCGCGGCCCAAAGCAAGACCGTCAAGATCGGCGGCATCTTCCCGATGAGCGGCAATGCGGCGAGCATCGGCGTTCACGTCAAGCATGCGTTCGATGTCGCGCTCGACATCATCAACAACCCCCATCCCGAGCTCGGCAACTTCCCGCTCGCCAAGAATGGCGGCCTCGCAGGTCTCGGCGGGGCCAAGGTCGAG
The DNA here is from genome assembly GCF_059512425.1 of Bradyrhizobium sp. Leo78. NCBI lineage: Bacteria > Pseudomonadati > Pseudomonadota > Alphaproteobacteria > Hyphomicrobiales > Nitrobacteraceae > Bradyrhizobium > Bradyrhizobium sp. Leo78. The sequence goes on along the minus strand of NZ_JCAMOT010000009.1, from coordinate 132,032 downwards.
ATCGTCTACGCCGATAACCAGGGCAGCCCCGCGACCGGGCAAAACCAGGCGCTGCGGCTGATCACGGAGGAAAAAGTGGTGGCGTTGACCGGCGCCTATCAGTCTGGCATCACGCTGACCGCGAGCGCGATTGCCGAGAAATACAACATCCCCTTCGTCAACGGCGAGTCGGTGGCGCCCAATCTCACCGAGCGCGGCTTCAAATGGTTCTTCCGCGTCACGCCGATCGCGACCGATTTCGCGCGGGTCTATTACGAATTCCTCAACGACATGAAGGCTGCCGGCGCCAAGACCGACAATATCGCGATCCTCCACGACAACACCGAATACGGCGCTTCCGTCGCCAACACCCTCACCACGGCGTTCAAGGAGAAGGGTATCGCGGTTGCGCTCGACGTCGCCTATGCCACCAACGCGACCGACGTGCAGGGCCAGGTGCTGCAGCTCAAGGAGAAGAAGCCCGACGTCGTCATCGCGATCTCCTATACGTCGGATGCGATCCTGTTCGCCAAAACGATGCAGGCGCTCGATTACAAGCCGCCGATGCTGCTCGCCGACGACTCCGGCTATTCCGACCCGTCCTTCATCAAGGCGGTCGGCAAGATCTCGCAAGGCGTCTTCAACCGCTCGTCCTGGAGCGTCGGTCCCGCGGGCTCGCCGACCGCGATCATCGCCAAGATGTACAAGGACAAGAGCGGCGATGACATGGACGATACCGTCGCGCGCCAGATGCAGGCACTGTTCGTGCTGTGCGAGGCGATCGACCGCGCCGGCTCGACGGAACCCGCTAAGATCCAGGCCGCGTTGAAGGCGACCGACCTCAAGCCCGATCAGATCATGATGGGCTACAAGGGCGTCAAGTTCGACGACAAGGGCCAGAACATCCTGGCGTCCGGCCTCATCATCCAGTTGCAGGACGGCGAGAACTACGTCTCGGTCTGGCCGAAGGCGAGCGCCGAGAAGACGCCGATGATGCCCTACAAGGGCTGGTGATGAATTTCTTCACCTCTCCCATCGGGAGAGGTCGATTTGCGCAAGCAAATCGGGTGAGGGGTTACGCTCTGTCGATAACCTGATGCCCTCACCCGGCGCTTCGCGCCGACCTCTCCCGACGGGAGAGGTGGTCAGGGGGGTGACGGCCAAATGATTCAACCAAGAACAATACGCGCACATCCATGACCTTCACGCTTGTTCAGGTGATCGTCGGCGGCCTCTTGCTGGGAGCTGTCTACGCGCTGTTTTCCTCCGGGCTGACGCTGGTCTGGGGCATGATGAACGTCGTCAATTTCGCCCATGGCGATTTTGTCATGCTCGGCATGTATGTCGCGTTCGTCGTCTACACGCTGCTCGGCGGCGGGCCGCTCATCGGCGCGCCGCTTGCGACGCTGTTGCTCGCCACCCTCGGCGTCATCGTCTATTTCGGCCTGATCCGCGGCATCATGAAGGGGCCGATGCTGGCGCAGATCCTCGGCACCTTCGGGCTGGCGCTATTGCTCCGCTATTCAGCGTTCTGGTGGTTTGGCGCAAACTTCCTGTCGCTGCCCGAAAACCTCGTCGGCGGCACCTTCGACATCTTCGGCATCCGCATCCAGGCCTCGCGCCTGCTGGCCGGCGTGGTCGCGCTGGTGGTGACACTCGCCCTGCATCTTCTGCTGACGCGCACCACGCTCGGCTCGCGGATGCTGGCGGTCGCGGAGGATGCGACGGCCGCGCAGCTCATGGGCATCCGGCCCGACAGCATGCAGGCGATCGCCTGGGCGATCGCGGCCGGCGCCACCGGCCTTGCCGGCGCGCTGATCGCAACCTTCTTCTACATCGTGCCGACGGTCGGCGAGACGCTCGGCATCGTCGCCTTCGTCACGGTCTCGCTCGGCGGCTTCGGCAGCGTGCCCGGCGCGCTGATCGCGGGGCTGCTGATCGGCGTGATCGAGTCGCTATCGGGCTATCTGATCGGCGCCGTTTACAAGGACATCGTGGTGTACTCGCTGTTCCTCGGCTTCCTCTGGTTCAGGCCACAGGGCCTGATGGGCAAGACGTGATGCGGCGCACGCTCTGGCTCCTGATCGCGCTTGCGCTGGTGGTCGCTTATCCGCTGGTGTTCACGACGCCGTTCCAGCAACGGCTCGGCGCGCTGGTCCTGCTCTATGCGATCGCAGCCTCGGCGTGGAACATCGTCGGCGGCTACGCCGGCCAGATTTCGGTCGGCCACGTCGTGTTCTTCGGCTGCGGGGCCTACGCCGCGATGGGCGCGTATACGCATTTCGCGCTGTCGCCGCTGGTCGGAATTCCCGCCGGCATCGTCTTTGCCGTGCTGATCGCGGCCGTGATCGGCCGGCCGACGCTGCGGCTGTCGGGCCACTATTTCAGCATGGCGACGATCGCGGTCGCCGAGCTCGCGCGGCTGATCGTTACCAACACCGAATATCTCGGCGCCGCCGTTGGCCTGAGCGGCCCGACCGTGCCGCGCAACGTGTTCGATCTCTCCTTCATCTCGGCGCTGCCATATTACTATCTGTTCCTGGCGGTTCTGATCATCACGCTCGGCATCACCTGGTGGATGACGCGCAGCAGGATGGGCTTCTACCTGCGTGCGATCAAGGATTCCGAGCGCGCGGCGCGTTCGCTGGGCGCGCCTGCGAGCCGCATCAAGCTTTACGCCTACATGCTGAGCGCAGGGCTCACCAGCGTCGCCGGCGCGCTCTATGCGATGATGTTCGGCTTCGTCGATCCGGAGTCCGGGCTCGGCATCCTGATCTCGGTGAAGATCCTGATCATGGCGGCGCTCGGCGGCGCCGGACTATTGTTCGGCCCATTCGTCGGCGCTGCAATCCTGGTGCCGCTCGAGGAAATCTCCAACAGCCTCTTGGGCGGCAAGGGCGCCGGCCTGACCTTCGTCGTCTATGGCGCCATCATCGTGCTGATCGCGCGCTTCCAGCCCGGCGGCATCCTGGCCCTGATCAACCGTCTGTGGGCGAAGCGTCGGGCCAAGCCGATGGAAGAAGGCATCGAAGAGGCCGGCCATGCTTCTTGAAGCGCGCGGGGTCACCAAGGCTTTTGGCAACTTCAAGGCGGTCGATGCGGCCAGCGTCACGCTGGGGCAGGGCGATATCCTCGGCCTGATCGGGCCGAATGGCGCCGGCAAATCCACCTTCTTCAATTGCCTGACCGGCGATCTCGCGCTGACATCGGGCCAAGTGCTGTTCGAGAACCACGACATCACACAGCTGTCGCCGGAGGCGCGCGCACGGCTCGGCTTGGCGCGCACCTTCCAGGTGCCGCAGACCTTCGAGGGCATGACGGTGCTGGAGAACGTGATGATCGGCGCCTTCCTGCGCACGCCGCATCGCGCCGAGGCCGAGACCAAAGCCCGCTCGGTGCTGGAGCAGGTCGGCATGATGCGGCTTGCGGATGCGCCGGCGCGCTCGCTCGGCACGCCCGGCCGCAAGCGGCTGGAGATCGCGCGGGCGCTTGCAACCGAACCCAAAGTGCTCCTGCTCGACGAGGCGATGGCAGGGCTGACGCAGCGCGAGGTGCAGCTTGCGATCGAGCTGGTACGCGACATCCACCGCTCCGGCATCACGCTCGTGATCGTCGAGCACATCATGGAAGTGATCATGTCGCTGGCGAGCCGGGTGATGGTGTTCCACCAGGGCAAGGAGATCGCGCGCGGCAGCCCGCGCGAGGTGACGTCCAACCCGGCCGTCATCGCGGCCTATCTCGGCACCCGCGCCGCCAAGGCTGCCGCCGGCCACACCCCGATCGAGTTGATGGGCGGGCCGGCGACATGACCGGGCCGATCTTGAGCCTCGAACATCTCGAAGTGCGCTACGGCGACCTGATCGGCGTCTCCGACGTCTCGCTGGAAGTGCCCGCGGGCAGCGTGGTCGCGCTGCTCGGCTCAAACGGCGGCGGCAAGACCACGACGCTGAACGCGATCGCTGGCCTGATCCCGGTGCATGCCGGCAGCATCCACTTCAACGGCGAGGCGATCGCAGGCCAGAGCGCGTTCGCGATCGTGCGCAAGGGCCTTGCTTTGTCGCCGGAAGGCTGGCGGCTGTTCGTGCAGCAGAGCGTCGAGAACAACCTTCTGCTTGGCGCCACGCCGCTGCAAGACAAGACGCGCACCAGGACATTGCTCGAGCGGGTCTACGAGATCTTCCCGCGATTGAAGGAACGCCGCAGCCAGCGCGCCGGCACCATGTCCGGCGGCGAGCGGCAGATGCTCGCCGTCGGCCGCGCGCTGATGAGCGATCCGAAACTTCTGATGCTGGATGAGCCGTCGCTCGGCTTGGCGCCGGCCGTGGTGGAGTCGATGTACGAGACGTTCGGCCGGCTGCACCGCGAGGGGCTGACGATCCTGCTTGCGGAGCAATCGATCGAGCTCGCGCTGGAAGTTTCCGACTTCGCCACCGTGCTGCAGGTGGGCAGGAGCGTGCTGTCAGGCACGGCCGCGTCGCTGGCGCAGGACCCGCAGGTGCAGAAGGCATATCTCGGCGGCTGATGCGACCTTGTAGGATGGGTAGAGCGAAGCGAAACCCATCATCTTCTTCGCGGGCGGCAATTGATGGGTTTCGCTTCGCTCTACCCATCCTACGGGCTACGAACAGCTCACTCCGCGGCTTCCTTGACGGAACGCTCTTCTTCGCGCCGATGCTCCTCCTCGTCCTCTTCATCGGTCGAGCTGCTCCAGCCCGCGAACATATTGGAGAGCTTGTCGAGATAGAGGTAGACCACCGGCGTCGTGAACAGTGTCAGCGCCTGGCTCACGATCAGGCCGCCGACCATGGCGTAGCCGAGCGGCTGGCGGATTTCCGATCCTGTGCCGGTGCCGAGCATCAAGGGCACGCCGCCGAGCAGCGCCGCCATCGTCGTCATCATGATCGGGCGGAAGCGCAGCAGCGCTGCCTGCCGGATCGCGGCCTCGGGCTCCAGGTGATCGTCGCGCTCGGCCGCGATCGCGAAGTCGACCATCATGATGCCGTTCTTCTTGACGATGCCGATCAAGAGGATGATGCCGATCAGCGCGATCAGGCTGAAGTCGAAGCCGGCCGCCATCAGGATCGCGAGTGCGCCGACGCCGGCCGAGGGCAGCGTCGACAGGATGGTGATCGGATGGATGTAGCTCTCGTAGAGGATGCCGAGGATCAGGTAGACGACCACGAGCGCGGCGAGGATCAATAGCGGCACAGTGCTCAGCGATTGCTGGAACGCCTGCGCGGTGCCCTGGAAGCTCGAATTCAGCGTCGGCGGCGCACCCATCTCGACCATCGCCTTCTGCACCGAATTGGTCGCTTGTCCCAGCGCCACGCCCTGCGCCAGATTGAAGCTGATGGTGATCGCCGGGAATTGGCCCTGGTGGCTGATCGACAGCGGCCGCACCGGCACGCTGGTCCAGGTCGCAAAGGTCGACAGCGGCACCTGCTCGGCGGTTAGCGGTGACTTCAGATAGATCTTGTTCAGCGTGTCGATACCGGCCTGCAGTTCGGGCAGCACTTCCAGGATCACGTGATAGCTGTTGAGCTGGGTGAAATATTGCGTCACCTGACGCTGGCCGAACGCGTCATACAGCGTGTCGTCGATGAGCTGCGGCTGGATGCCGTAGCGCGAGGCGGTGTCGCGGTTGATCTTCAGTTCGAGCGTGGTGCCGTTGGTCTGCTGGTCGGTCGCGACGTCGCGCAGTTCCGGCAATGTCTGCATCTTCGCGAGAATCTTCGGCGCCCATTCGTTCAGCTCGGCGAGATTGGCGTCCTGCAGCGTGAATTCGAACTGGGTGCGGGTCGGCCGGCCGCCGAGGCGGACGTCCTGCGCCGCCTGCATGAACAATCTGGCACCTTCGACCTGCTCGAGCTTCGGCCGCAGGCGTGCGATGATCTGCTGCGCGTTGGCGGAGCGCTGGTCGCGCGGCTTCAGCGTGATGTACATGGCGCCGTTGTTGCCCGCCCGGCCGCTGCCGCCGATGGCCATGGCCACCGTCGCGACGTCAGGGTCGGCGAGCACGATCTTGCCGAGCGCCTCCTGCTTGCGCTTCATGTCGACGAAGGAAATGTCCTGGTTGGCTTCCGAGGTCGCAGTGATCAGGCCGACGTCCTGCTGCGGGAAGAAGCCCTTCGGGATGACCACGAACAGGTAGACCGACAGGCCGAGCGTCGCGAAGAAGATCATCAGCGTCGTGAACTTCCAGCGCAATGCGAGGTCGAGCACGTTTTGATAACCCCGCAGCATGGCGTCGAAGCCACGCTCGCTCATCTGGTAGAACCGGCCGTGCTTGGTCTCGCCATGGGCCCGCAGGAAGCGCGAGGCCATCATCGGCGTCAGCGTCAGCGACACGAACATCGAGACGAAGATCGTCATCGCCAGCACGACCGCGAATTCGCGGAACAGGCGCCCGATGATGCCGCCCATCAGGAGCAGCGGGATCAGCACCGCGACCAGCGAGATGCTGATCGAGACGATCGTGAACCCGATCTCGCTCGCGCCCTTGAAGGCGGCCGCCATCGGCTTCTCGCCTTCCTCGATATAGCGCGTGATGTTCTCCAGCATCACGATGGCGTCGTCGACCACGAAACCCACGGCGATGGTCAGCGCCATCAGGGACAGGTTGTCCAGCGTGTAGCCGAACACCCACATCAGTGCACAGGCGCCGAGCAGGGCGAGCGGCACGGTCACAGTCGGGATGACCGTGGCCCAGAAGCTGCGCAGGAACACGAAGATCACCATCACGACCAGCCCGATCGTGAGCAGCAGCGTGAATTGCACATCCTCGACCGCGGCGCGGATCGTGGTGGTGCGGTCGCTGATGACGTCGATCTTGATCGCCGGCGGGATCGCGGCGACCAGCCGCGGCAAGGTTGCCTTGATCTTGTCGACGGTGTCGATGACGTTGGCGCCGGGCTGCTTGAAGATGACCAGGAACACGCCGCGCTGGCCGTTGGCCCAGGCCGCCTGCTTGGCGTCTTCCGGGCCGGCGACGGCCTGGCCGATATCGCGGACGCGCAACGGGCCGCCATTGCGGTAGGCGATGATGACGTCGTTCCAGGGGGCCGCCTTCAGGAGCTGGTCGTTGGCGTAGATCGTATAGGCGCGGGTGTCGCCGTCGATATTGCCCTTGGGACTGTCGACGGTGGCGCTGGTGATGGCGGCGCGCACGTCCTCCAGCGACAGGCCCTTTGCCACCAGCTTGGCCGGATCGATCTGGACCCGTACCGACGGCTTCTGTTGACCGCCGATGATGACCTGGGCCACGCCGGAGATCTGGCTGATCTGCTGCGCAAGCTGCGCGTCGACGGCATCGCTCACCTCGGTCAGCGGCAGCGTCTCCGAGGTCGCCGACAGCAGCATGATCGGGGAGTCCGCCGGGTTGACCTTTCGGTAGGTCGGCGGCGACGGCAGGTTCTTCGGCAATTGGCCGCTCGCCGCGTTGATGGCGGCCTGTACGTCGTTGGCCGCGCCATCGATACTGCGATTGAGATCGAACTGGATGGTGATCGATGCGGTGCCGAGATAGCTCGTCGAGGTCATCTGGGCGACGCCGGGGATCTGCGCGAATTGGCGTTCCAGCGGCTGCGCCACCGAGGTCGCCATGGTTTCCGGGCTGCCGCCGGGCAAATTCGCGGTGATCTGGATGGTCGGGAAGTCGACCTGCGGCAGCGGCGCGACCGGCAGCAGCGGATACGCCACGAGGCCGACAAAAAGAATGCCGGCCATCAGCAGCGAGGTGCCGATGGGGTAGCGGATAAAGGGAGCGGAAATGCCGTAGCTCATTCCGGCTTCACCTTGGATTGCGTCGCATCCGAGCTCGCGACCGCGGTGCTGACGAGCGCGCCGGGCGAGACTTTATATTGGCCTGAGGTAATCACCTGCTGGCCTGGCGATAACCCCTCATCGACCACGGATTTGCCGTCGATCGAGTAGCTGACCTTGATCCGGTGCAGCTCCGCCTTGTTCTCCTGGCTGACAGTATACGCGTAAAGCCCGTCCGTGCCATGCTGGACGGCATCGTCGGGAACTACGGTCGCATCCTTCAGCGTCCGCACCAGGAGCCGCGTCGATACCGATTGGCCCGGCCACAGCGCGTGGTCCTTGTTCTCGAACACCGCCTTCAGGCGGATGGTTCCGCTGGTCGTATCGACCTGGTTGTTGATCAGCGCGAGAACGCCGGTGGACAGGAGGCGCTTGCCGTCGGTGGAGTAGGCGATGGTCTTCGGCGGGGAGGCCGCCAGCGCCGCCTTGATGTCAGGCAGTTGGTCCTCGGGCGCGGTGAAAATCACCGCGATCGGCTCGATCTGGGCGATCGAGACGATGCCGGTCTGGGTCGCGGCATTGACGATGTTCCCGACATCGACCTGGCGCAGGCCGGCGATCCCCGTGATCGGCGCTTTGACGGTCGCGTAATCGAGCTGCGTCTGCGCATTCGTGATCGCCGCATCGTCTGCGGCGATCTGCGCCGTCAATTGCGCGACCATGGAGCGCTGGGTGTCAGTCTGCTGGCGCGTGGCGAACTCGCCGAGCCGGGTGAAACGCTGCAGATCGAGCTTGGCGTTGGCGAGATTCGCCTCGTCCTGCTGCTTCTTGGCCGTGGCCTGGTCGAGCGCCGCCTGATACGGGCGCGGATCGATCTCCACCAGGACGTCGCCCTTGTTGACCAGCTGGCCTTCCTGGAAGGCAATCTTCATGATCTGTCCGTCGACGCGGGTGCGGACCTGGACAGTGTTGAAGCCCTGCACGGTGCCGAGGCCGGTCAAATAGACCGGGAAATCGGCGGTTTCGACGCGTGCAATCCGAACCGGGACGGGCGGACGGGCAGCGGCGGCAGTCTTTTGCCCGTCAGCTTTGGTGTGCCCCCCGCCATAGCGCTGCCAGCCAAAATAGCCCGCGGCGCCGACGGCGGCGACCAGCAAGAGCCAGCCTATCGTTCGTGACTTGGACATGCGCGCTCATGGGTTCGGAGACAATTATAGGTGTTTAAAACCGTTCCGGGGAAACCATATAATGCGTCAGCACTTAATGCGTACACACACTAACACTTGAGAATCCTAAACATTTGGAAAGGTTTAGGAGCGCGTTCCTGAAGCCTCGATCCGTCCGTTGAAACCGACATGTCGCTCGATCTGAAACGCCAGCTTGTTTCGCAGCTTGTCGAGAGTTCACGCCTGTTGCGTAACTATATCGACCATCGTGCGAAGACGCGTGGCACCACGCGCGCGCAATGGATCGTGCTGTTCCGGCTGCGGGAGCAGGAGGGGCTGTCGCAGGTCGATCTCGCCGATGTGCTCGAACTGCAGCCAATCTCGCTGGTGCGACTGCTTGACCGACTGGTCGAGCACGGGCTGCTCGAGCGCCGGCCTGATCCGAAGGACCGCCGCACCAACCGCCTGTTCCTCACCGATCGCGGCCGGCAGCTGGTCGACGATCTCGACAGCCTGCGCGATGCGATCGCAACCGACGTGCTGCGCGACATTCCCGATCAGCGGATCGAGGCCAGCCTTCAGACGCTGCGGGACCTCAAGGATCGCATCAAGTCGCTCGGCGAAGGCCCGGACGTTGCGGTGAAATAAAGCACTTCACCTCGCCCGCAAGCGGGAGAGGGAGTTTCTCTCCCGGTTGAATCCGGACTCGATGTCGGTCATATCGCAGCCCGCGAGCGAAATCGGGGTGAGCGATGGACGAGCTGAACGGACGCATGATGGCCTGCCAGATCCTGATCACGGGATTGATCGCGCGCGTTGCCAACGAGCAGAAGGATCCGCTGCGTTTCATCACCGATTTCCGCGACGAGATCAAAGCGGTGGTGAATGGAGTCAATATTGCAGGCGAGAACACCGATCGCGTGCGTCAGGTCGCACAGCGGACGGTGGACGAATTGTTCTCGCTGATGAAGCCGCCGAGCGCCGATTAAGCTTCGTTTACCGCCGAACTGTGCGGTGATTGATTTCGCAGCGGTTTTCCTGCTCTTTAGAATCCTTATTAGAATAGTTTGAAATAATCAGATTAGAAGCGTTCTGATCTGGATCGATTCAAACGAGCGATCGACGCATTCGCGTTGACCCGAAATTTCGTCGCCGATACCACCCGCCCATCGTCGCGTATCAAAGCGCATAGATCAGAATTCATCGCGGGGGCGAGTGATGAGCAACATAAAGACGCCGAGGTCGCTGCGTTTCGAGGTGGCGATCAACTCGGCCGGCGAACGGCTTGAGGGCTACTCGGGCAAGAAAGTGTCGACGGTTGCGGGCCTGATCGCGGTCGCATCGTTTTCCGGCGCCGAAGCGCAACAGCCCAATTTGCCGCCGGTGAATGTGGAAGCGCCCGTGGCGCGGCCGCGGCCGGCCAACACCAAGCCGACACCGGATCAGGTCCGCGCCCGCACCGCACTCAGGCGCGCGTCACGTCGCACGCAGCAGACACGGGTTGCGGCCGTGCCTTATCCCAACGCCGGTGGGCTCAATGCCGATCGCGATCCCTATGCGGATCCTGCCGCGCCTTACAAGGTCGATCGCGTGCAGGCGTCAGGAAAGTTTCCCGAGCCGATCCTGAATACGCCGAAGACGATCACTGTGCTCTCCAGGCAAGTGCTGGACGACAAGAACGCCACCACGTTGCGGCAGGCCGTGCTGAGCACCGCCGGTGTCACGCTCGGCACGGGCGAGGGCGGCAACGCCTTCGGCGACCGCTTCTTCATCCGCGGCTTTGATGCCCGCAACGACATATTCATCGATAGCGTGCGCGACGCCGGCGTCAGCGTCCGCGAGAACTTCTTCACCGAGCAGGTCGAAATCCTGCGCGGCCCCGGCTCTTCATTTGCCGGCCGAGGCACCACCGGCGGCGCCATCAACATCGTCACCAAGCAGGTGACGACGGAGGGCAGCTTCTACAACATGGATACGACGTTCGGCACCGACCGCACCAAGCGCGTCACGCTCGACGTCAACCAGGTGATCAGCCCGACGCTTGCCGTGCGCGCGGGCGGCCTGTTCCAGGACGCGGGCGTTGCCGGCCGTGACTACGTGTCCGATGACCGCGGTGGCGGGTTCGTTGCGGCGAAGTGGACGCCGATCGATGCGGTGAAGGTGACTGCAGGCTACATTCACACCGATATTCACGGCCTGCCGGATTTCGGCGTGCCCTATTTCCGGCCGAGCACCGCGAGCAAGGCAGGCGGCCCGTTCCCGGATTTCGGCGTCAACCGCAACAATTGGTACGGCTTCACCGATCGCGACTTCTCGCAGGTGAAGCAGGATATCGGCACCATCAACGCCGAGGTGCAGGTCACGCCGGATCTTACGCTCAGCAACAAGACCAGGGCCTCGCGCTCGCTGTTGAATTACATCGGCACGCTGCCTGAGGCGCCGGTCCTCAGGAATCCGCTCATTTTCTCGACGTTGTCGGCCAATCCGCAGAGCCGCTATCAGACCACCGATACGCTGGCCAACCAGACCGAGGCCACCTACAAATTCGACACTGGCGGCTGGCGCCATACGGCGCTCGCCGGTGTTGAAGTGTCGCAGGAGCGCTCCAGCATCGACAGGTATACCGGCTTGAGTTCGGAAGCCATTGGCGCGCCGTTCTCGGGCACTGGCTCGGTCACGGGTGTCAGCGTGTTCAACCCGCAATACACATTCCTGCCGTTCGGCACGACCCCGACGCTTGCAGGTCTCCCAACCAAGATCGGAATCGACACTACCAGCGGCTACCTGCTCGACACCGTCAACTACCACGATCTCGTCATCCTCAACGGCGGCATCCGCTACGATGATTACAAGATCAACACGAGCGGCTTCGGCACGGTGAACGGCGTGCCCAACGTGTTCGGGACGCAGTCGGCCGAGTTCGGTCTGCCGAACTTCAATTTGGGCATCGTGCTCAAGCCGCTTCCGATCGCGAGTGTCTACGCGGCCTATGCCACCTCTTCCAATCCCGTCGGTGCTGAGTTCGACGGCACCAGCACGGCGTATGGCGGCCTCTCGCCGGTGCTGAACGGTAACACCAATCAGATCTTCGGTCCCGAGAAGAACACGGCGATCGAACTCGGCACCAAATGGGAGTTGTTCGATCGGCACCTGTTGGTGACGGCGGCGCTATTCCAGACCGAAAAGGATAACGCCCGTGAATCGGTCAATATCACGCCGGCGACCGCCACCGCATCCTGTCCCTATCCCGCGAACACAAGTGGCACCGTGCCCTGCATCAGTGCCGGCGCTGCCTACCGCATCCGCGGCATCGACCTCGGCGTTGGCGGCAAGATCACGGACAAATGGAGCGTGTTCGGCGGACTGGTGCTGATGCAGTCCGAGGTGACGAAATCGCTCGTTCCGCCCGCGAACACGATTCTCTACACCACCAATGTCGGCCTGCCGCTCGCCAACGTCGCGCATCAATCGTTCAGCCTGCTGACGAAGTACCAGCTCACGGACATGTGGGAGATCGGTGGGCAGGCGGTCTACCGTTCCAAAATCTATGGCGGCACGTTCCTCGCGGCGAACCAGGGCACGCAATTGCCGAGCTACTGGCGCTTCGATGCGTTCGCGGAGGCGAAGCTCAACAAGAACTGGAGAGTCAAACTGTTCGTGAACAACATCTTCAACAAGCTTTATTACGACGCGTTGTATCAGAGCCCGGCTCCGTTCGTGCTCGAGGCGCCAGGTCGCGCCGCCTATCTCGTCGTATCGGCACGGTTCTGAAACGACAGGGCATGCTGATTTGCGTTCCGAATGTGCTGAGCAAGACCGATGTGGCTGACTTCCGTCGCATCATGGATGCCAGCGCCTGGGAGGATGGACGTTCGACGGCAGGCGCCGCATCGGCGCTGGTGAAGCGCAACGAGCAGTTGCCGCCGGATAGCGAGGTTGCACGCCAGCTCGGCAACCGCGTGCTGTCGGCGCTTTCGGCCAGTGCGCGCTTCATCTCGGCGGCGATCCCACTTAGAATCTTTCCACCTTTGTTCAACCGTTACGTCGCCACCGACGGTCATCATTTCGGTCTGCATGTCGACAACGCGGTGAGGGGAGACCATCTCACCGGCTTGCGGATACGCACCGACCTCTCGGTCACGCTGTTTTTATCGGAGCCGGATGAATATGATGGCGGCGAGCTCGTCATCGAAGATCTCTACGGCTCGCATGAAGTGAAGCTGCCGGCCGGCGACCTCGTTCTTTATCCTGCTTCTAGTTTGCATCTGGTCACGCCGGTGACGCGAGGCGCGCGGGTTGCGTCTTTCTTCTGGCTGCAGAGCGTGGTACGGGAGGCGCACGCTCGCAGTCTGATCTTCGATCTGGACACCGCTATCCAGGCCTTGGTGGAGCGGCTTGGGCGAGACGATCCCGAGACGGTCAAATTGACCGGCATCTATCACAACTTGATACGCCACTGGGCCGAAGTATGAACATTCTAACTACCCGCGCGACACTTCTTGCACTCTCCGTGCTGACGCTGGTCTCGTTTGCAGCACCGTCGTCGGCGCAGCAGCAGATGGCGCCCGCCGCTCCCGCTCCATCTGCGCCTGTCGCGCAACAGACTGCTCCCGCCGCGCCGCAACCACCGGCAGAGGCGGCGACGCCGGCGCAGTCACCCTCCGCCGCCGCGTCGGTTGCCTCGCAGGGAACTCAAGACGTCAGTGCAGCGCCCGCCGAGGGCGACGGCAAGAAATCGGCGACCATCGCCGGACTGAAGGAACTGTCGCCCTGGGTGATGTTCTGGAATGCCGACATCGTCGTGAAGGCGGTGATGATCGGTCTTGCCTTTGCATCGCTGGTGACCTGGACGGTGTTCATCGCCAAGATGATCGAGCTTACCGTCGTGCAGCGCAAGTTGCGCGCCGCGCTCGCCAAGATCAGCGATGTGCGCTCGCTTGCTGAAGCGCAGTTCGCGCTCGGCGCCAAGGGCAGCGTGCTGTCGACCCTGATCGCCGCGGCGATGCGGGAAGGGCGGCTGTCGGCCGGCATCTCCAGCGACGCCGGCATCAAGGAACGCGCGGCATCGAGCTTTGCCGAGATCGTGCGTGCCGAAGGCCGCCGCATTCGCGTCGGCATGGGCCTGCTTGCGACCATCGGCGCGACCTCGCCCTTCGTCGGTCTGTTCGGCACCGTCTGGGGCATCATGAACAGCTTCATCGGCATCTCGAAATCGCAGACCACCAACCTCGCGGTGGTCGCGCCCGGCATCGCCGAGGCGCTGCTCGCAACCGCGATCGGCCTCGTCGCGGCGATCCCGGCCGTGATCATCTACAATCACTTCTCGCGGGTGACGAAGGGTTATCTGGAACTGGTCGGCCGTGCCTCGGGCGCGGCTGCGCGGCTGCTGTCGCGCGACCTCGACCGCACCAATGTCAGCGTGTCCAGCGGCGCACATTCGCGCACGGCGGCGGAGTAGGCGATGGCTGTCTCGATCGCGGACAATGACGGCGACGACGACGATTTCGCGGAATCGCACGAGATCAACGTCACGCCATTCATCGACGTCATGCTGGTGCTGCTGATCATCTTCATGGTGGCCGCGCCGCTCTCCACCGTGGACCTGCCGATCGATCTGCCGACGTCGAGTGCGACGCCGCAGAAGAAGCCGGATAAGCCGACCTATGTCAGCATCAAGTCGGACCTGACGCTTGCGATCGGCGAAAATGCGGTCAAGCGCACTGAGCTGGTGCATTCGCTCGATACCTTGGCCGACATGAGCAAGGATAAGTATGTATTCCTGCGAGCGGATCGCGCGGTGCCTTACGGCGAGCTGATGGGGGTGATGGAAATCCTGCGCTCGGGCGGCTACAACAGGGTCAAGCTGGTGACGCTCGAAGGTGTTCCCGGCGCGCCTGCCGCACCGCAGGCCGCCGAACCGGCAAAACCTTGACGACGGACAGCGATGTCTGACCTCGATCTCGAGCAGAAGCCTTCCCGACGGCTATGGATTTGCGCCGCAGCGACGGCGCTTGCGCTGCATGTTGGCGGCGCGGCGCTGGCGCTGGCGAATTTGCGCGGCGATGACGTCGGCGACGGCTTGGGCGCAAATGCCGCCGAGTTCGCGGTGGAGATGGCCTCGCCCAAGGTCGAGGACGAGAATCTGCCGCCGGGGCCCGACGCCGATGCCTCGCAGGCCGCTCCGCAGCTCTCCGAGCAGAAGGCCGAGGACAAGGAGACCGACCTTCCGAAGGACGTGCCGCAGGAGTCCGAAGACCCCGACCGCATCGTCACGCAGAACGACTCGAAGAAACCCCAGGAAGACGATCCCAAGGTCCAGGCCGTCCAGACCCAGGCCTCCGAGGAGGCGCCGGCCCAGGAAGCAACCGCGCGGCAGACGCTGGAAGAGAACGCGCCGGAGGCCGAGCAGGCCAAGGCCCCCAATCGCGGCATCGGCAAGGACAGGCAGAAGCTCACCGCCGACTGGGGCCGCAAGATCAGCGCCTATTTCGAGCTCCACAAGCGCTATCCGCACAACAAGAGCAAGGCGACCACCGTGAAGGTCAGCATCGTGCTGAACCGCCGCGGTAACATCGTCAACGTCGCTGTCGCGGAGTCCTCAGGCGACCCGGCCTTCGATGACGCGGCCATCTCGATGGTCCGTCGCTCCGACCCCGTCCCCGCGCCGCCAGCCGAACTCACCGAAGACCAATTCGCCTTCAGCCTCGACGTGAACTTCAAGAAGCCGAAGTAACGGATTGAGGCACAGGGCGGATTAGCTCGTAGGATGGGTAGAGCGGAAGCGAAACCCATCGGTCTCAAAGCACGCTGCGCGAATGATGGGTTTCGCTTCGCTCTACCCATCCTACGGCTGCAACGCGGCTCTAGCGCCAGAAATAGCGGATGCCGACGTAGACCACGACGAGGCAGGCGAAGATCAGCGCCACAGGCAGCGGCCGTTTGCCTGTCGGGCCCGATACCCCCGGCTTCTTGGCGGGGAGGCGGCGGAAGGCGGTGACATTGCCGCGGTCGGCGACCGGCTCGCGGGAGGGCGCGGGGACGTCGGGCGGCGTGCCGGCACCGCCCATCTCGGCATAATAGCTCTTGTACATCAGCTTGATGGTGGCCTCGCTCGCCTCAAGCTCCGGCATCTGCTCCAGGAGCTTGTTGTAGGTGCCGAGGAAGGCCTGCGCGTCGGCCGACAGGGACGACGTGCCGTTCAGCTTGGCGAGCATTTTCCAGGTCGCGAAGTCCGCTCTGGCACGGGTGTCCGCACGTCGAGCGATCAGCATATCGGCAGCTTTGATCAAGAGGCCCTCGCGATTTTTCTCAACCTAGGCGTTGCCGGTGATGAGGAGAAGCGCACCTATCACATAGCCGGTCAGTGTCCGCAGTATCGCGGAAATAATATCAAGATTGAGACCAAGCTGCGAACCGAGGAGGGGCAGCAAGATCAAAAGCCCGATCAGGATCAGCAACCCGTAGGGCTCGAGGCGCGCGAGCGGTTCGGCGAGCGGCCGGGGCAAGAGCCCGACCGCCACCCGGCCGCCATCCAGCGGCGGGATCGGCATCATGTTGAAGATCGCGAGCACGATATTGATGAGGAAGGCGTTTTTGAGATTGTCCGCGACCCAGCGCGCGCTGTCCGGCGGGACGAATGGGAGTAAGTGGAATGCCAGTGCGGCAACCAAAGCGAGAATGATGTTGGTGGCGGGGCCGGCCAGCGCCACCCAGACCATGTCGAGCCGGGGATGCTTGAGATTGCGGAAATTGACCGGCACCGGCTTGGCATAGCCGAACAGGAAGGGCGACTGCGACAGCAACAGCACGGCGGGCAGGACCACTGTGCCGAAGGGATCGATATGCTTCAGCGGATTGAAGCTGACGCGGCCGAGCTGCCAGGCGGTGTTGTCACCCAGCCGGTGGGCGACGAAGCCGTGCGCCGCCTCATGGAAGGTGATGGCGATCAGGAGCGGCAGCACCCAGACGGAGATGGTGTAGAGGGAGATGTTCAAGGGGGATATCCGGTCGCGGCGGCGCCGCTCTCAACCACACATGATGGTTGCGGCCGGGTTCCGGCGCAAGGCGGAAATGCGCTGCGACGCATTAGCGCGGAATATCGGCCGTCAGCGTAGCTTCTGCACTGCCGGATCGGCCTCGACGACCGCCTTGGGGCCGGATTGCGTCGTCGCGATCCAGATGCCCGCGAACACGGTCACGATGCCAATCACCAGATTCCAGCGCAGCGGCTCGCCCAGCAGCGTGGCGCCGACGAGCGATGCCGCGATCGGATTGACGGTCACCGAGATCGCGACGCGGGTCGGCGTCGTGCGCTCCAGCGCGAATGCCCAGAGATAGAACGTCAGCGCCGCGCCGAAGGCCCCGAGATAGACCGCGCCGAACCATTGTGGGACACCGAAAGCGGCGACCGGGGCAAAACTGCCACGCGCGAGCGAGGCGAAGATAAGGCAGGCGGCACCGGCGGCCATGGCCATCGTCGTGAACGGGATGGGGCCGGAGCGGCGGATGAAGGGCCTCGACCAGATGCTGTAGAGCGCCATGCAGAGCGCGGCCGCGACCATCAGGAGATCGCCGCGCCATGCCCCATCAGGCGCGGTGCTGAGGCTGGAGAGCAGGGCCATGGCGACACCTGTTATCGTCACCAGTACGCCCGTGGTCTTTCGCACCGTCAATTGCTCGCTGCCAAGCGCCGCGCCGACCGCCATCGTCAATAGCGGCAATGTCGAGAGCGCGAGCGCACCGCGCGCCGCCGTCGTGAAGATCAGCGATGCGTTGAACAGGATCGGGAACAGGGCGAAGAACAACAGGCCGAGGCCAATCACCGCCGGCCAGTCGCGTCGCGCCGGCCAGCCTCGTCCCTGTATCAGGACGAGCGGAAGCAGCAGCAGGAAGCCGATGCCGAAGCGGAACGCGCCGATGGCGAGCGGGTCGATGGCGCCCACGAGGTAGCGCGTTGCCCCGATCGACGTGCCGCCAAGCGCGCTCGAAAGCACCGCGGCCAGGACACCCCAAGTTTCGCCCATCCGGCTTGACCCCATTTTTCGGTTCTTGCCGAACGGTAGGGGACACGCGATAATCAAGAAATCAAATTTACCTTATGGATAAAATCACGGTTCGTTATGAGCATGGATCCGGACCTCCTGAAGGCATTCGTTGCGGTGGCGGACCATCGTTCCTTCACCCGCGCGGCCGTGGCGCTGAACCGGACGCAATCGGCAGTCAGCATGCAGGTGAAGCGGCTGGAAGAGCGGCTGCAGGCGGAGCTGTTTCATCGCACCAAAGCCAATGTTGACCTCAGCGCGGCCGGCGAAGGCCTGCTCGGCTATGCGCGCCGCATCCTCAGCCTGAACGAGGAGGCGATGGGTCGCGTCCGGGAGCACAAGGTAGAGGGGCGCGTCCGCCTCGGCGTGATGGACGACTACGGCACGCTACTGGTCCCGCCGCTGCTCGCCAGCTTCGTCGCCAATTATCCGCTGATCCATATCGAGATGGAGACGGGGCTGACTTCGTCCATGACCGACCGGCTCGGAGAGGCCTACGACCTCGTCATCGCCATGCACCCGGAAGGACGCGGCGAAGGCGAACTCCTGCGGTGCGAGCAGGCGGTGTGGGCGGCGAGCCCGGAGCATCGCGTCGAGGAGCTTGATCCGCTTCCGGTGGCGCTTTACCCGCAGGGCTGCCTGTTCCGGAGTTGGGCGATGCAGGCGCTTGACGCTGCGAAGCGGCCGTGGCGGCTCGCCTTCGTCAGCCACAGCCTCGCGGCGGTCGAGGCGATCGCGGTGCAGGGATTGGCCGTGACCGTGGTCAAGGCCGGGACCTTTCCGCCGCGGCTCCGGCGCCTGTCGGATCGCGACGGCATGCCGCCGCTGCCGCGCGCCGAGATCAGGCTGCATCGCGCCGCGAACCTGTCGCGCGCGGCGTTACTGTTGGCCGACCATCTGGTCGCGGAGCTCCGCCAACCGATTTAATTAGTAGGTCGCGCGGCCGCCCGAGATGTCGAACACAGCGCCGGTGGAGAAGGCGCAATCCTCCGACGCCAGCCAGGCGACCAGCGCGGCGAGTTCTTCCACCAGCACGAAGCGGCCCTTCGGAATCTTCGACAGCATGAAATCGATATGCTGCTGCGTCATCTGGTCGAAGATCGCGGTACGCGCCGCCGCCGGCGTTACCGCGTTGACGAGGATATCGTGTTGCGCGAGTTCCTTGCCGAGCGATTTCGTCAGCGCGATCAGGCCGGCCTTCGACGACGAATAATGCGCCGCGTTCGGATTGCCTTCCTTGCCGGCAATGGAGGCGATGTTGACGATCCGGCCGTAGCCCTGCTTGAGCATCGCCGGCACGATCGCCTTGCAGCAGATGAAGGGGCCATCGAGGTTGATGCGCAATACCTTGCGCCATTCCTCGAGGTCAGTCTCCCACACGGTCTTGTTGATGCCGGCGATACCGGCATTGTTGACGAGGATGTCGATCTTGCCGAACGCTTTCAGCACTTCGTCGCGCGCTTTCTCGACGCCGGCGGGATCGGTAACGTCGACCTTGAAGGCGGCCACCTCCGGGCCGATCTCCTTCGCGGTCTTCTCCGCCAGCGCGATGTCATGATCCCAGATTGCGACTTTGGCGCCGGAGGCGACAAAGCGATCGGTGATTGCGCGCCCAAATCCCTGCGCGCCGCCGGTGACAACCGCAACGCGGCCGGTGAGATCGTATTCGTTCATGGTGTGCTTCCTTGAAATTAGAGTGTCCAGCCGCCGTCGATGGCATGCGCGACGCCGGTGGTGAACGCGCTCTCGTCGCTGGCGAGATAGACGGCGAGTGCGGCGATCTCCTCGGCGGTGCCGAGCCGGCCCATCGGCTGTCGGGCGATGAACATGTCGCGCCCTTGCGGGCCTGCGGCGGCGGCGCGCTGTAGCATCGAGGGCGTCTCCACCGTGCCGGGGCAGATGCAGTTGCAGCGGATGCCTTTGGAGATGAAGTCGGCCGCGACCGAGCGGGTGAGGGCGGCCACCGCCGCTTTGGTCGCTCCGTAGACGTAACGGTTCGGCGCGGCCTTGAACACGCCGGCGGCGGAGGCGATGTTCACGATCGCGCCACCGCCCGCGTCCAGCATGCCCGGCAGGAAGGCACGGATCGTGCGGTGCATCGACTTCACATTGAGATCGAAGGAGAAATCCCAGTCCTCATCAGAGCAATCGAGCACCGTGCCGTGATGGACGAAGCCGGCGGCATTGAGCAGGATGTCAGTCTTGCCGACGCGCTTGGCCATCGCCGCGACCGCAGCGGTGTCGCGCACGTCCAGCCGCGCCACCTCGGTGACGCCCTCCCGCTTGAGCAGCGCAAGCTTCTCCTCGTCGATATCGGTGGCGAACACGGTGGCGCCCTCGCGCGCAAAGGCCACCGCGCAAGCGCGGCCGATGCCCACGGCCGCTGCGGTGACGAATGCGCGCTTGCCCTTCAGGCGGTCTGACATGTTGTCTCCCTTCATTCTGCTCGTCATTCCGGGGCACGCGAAGCGTGAGCTATGATGTGCAATTGCACATCAGAGAATCCATTTGTCCGCTTGCGTATGTGGCGCAATGGATTCCGGGTTCGCCGCTTCGCGACGCCCCGGAATGACGCCGACCTAGTGATTATCCCTGGCCACGCCGACCTTGCCGGCGATGTCGTGATAGCGGGTGGCGAGTTCGAGGCAGGCGCCGGTGGCCTGCTGGCCGACGGTGGCGCGATAGAGTTCCTGCCACGGCGTCTGGTTCGCCGGATAGCGGAAGCCGCCATTCGCCTTCAATTCGGCATGCCGCTTCTTCACCTCGTCATCCGAGATCAGGATGTTGGCGGTGCCTTTGTTCAGGTCGATGCGCACCCGGTCGCCGGTCTTCAGGATCGCCAGCCCGCCATCGGCGGCCGCTTCCGGCGAGGCGTTGAGGATCGACGGCGAGCCCGAGGTGCCGGACTGGCGTCCGTCGCCGATGCACGGCAGGGACAGGATGCCGCGTTTGATCAGCGCTGCCGGCGGCTGCATGTTCACGACTTCGGCACCGCCGGGATAGCCGATCGGGCCGGCGCCGCGGATGAACAGCATGCAGTGCTCGTCGATCTCGAGCGAGGGATCCTCGATCCGCTTGTGGTAATCCTCCGGCCCCTCGAACACGATGGCGCGACCCTCGAAGGCGTTCGGGTCCTTCGGGTTGACCAGATAGCGGTCGCGGAACTCCTTGGAGATCACGCTGGTCTTCATGATCGCGGAATCGAAGAGATTGCCGCGCAGTACCAGGAAGCCTGCGTCCTTCACCAGCGGCTTGTCGTAGGTCCAGATCACGTCCGCATCGGGCCGGGCTGCATCCTTGCAGTTCTCGCCCATGGTGCGGCCGTTGACCGTCACTGCATCTTCATGGATGCGTTTGTGCGTCATCAATTCGCGCACCACTGAGGGCACGCCGCCGGCGCGGTGATATTCCTCGCCGAGATAGAAGCCGGCCGGCTGCATGTTGACCAGCAGCGGCACGTCGTGGCCATATTTCTGCCAGTCGTCGATCGACAATTCGACGCCGACATGGCGGGCGAGTGCGTTGATGTGGATCGGCGCGTTGGTCGAACCGCCGATCGCCGAATTCACCACGATGCAGTTCTCGAACGCCTTGCGGGTGAGGATGTCGGAAGGCTTCAGGTCCTCCCAGACCATCTCGACGATGCGCTTGCCGGTCTCATAGGCGATCTGGCCGCGCTCGCGATAGGGCGCGGGGATCGCCGCGCATCCTGGCAGCGACATGCCGAGCGCTTCGGCCAGCGAGTTCATGGTCGAGGCGGTGCCCATCGTGTTGCAATGGCCGACCGACGGCGCCGAGGAGGCGACGACGTTCATGAACTCCTCATAATCGATCTCGCCGGCGGCGAGTTGCTCGCGCGCCTTCCAGACCACGGTGCCGGAACCTGAGCGCACGCCATTGTGCCAGCCATTCAGCATCGGCCCGCCCGACAGCACGATCGCCGGCAGGTTCACGGTCGCCGCCGCCATCAGGCAGGCGGGCGTGGTCTTGTCGCAGCCGGTGGTCAGCACCACGCCATCGAGCGGATAGCCGAAGAGAACTTCGACAAGGCCGAGATAGGCGAGATTGCGATCGAGCGCGGCGGTGGGCCGCTTCCCCGTCTCCTGAATTGGATGGGTCGGAAACTCCATCGCGATGCCGCCGGCTTCGCGGATGCCTTCGCGCACCCGATGCGCCAGTTCAAGATGATGGCGATTGCAGGGCGAGAGATCGTTGCCGGTCTGCGCAATGCCGATGATCGGTTTGCCGGACTGCAGTTCCTGCCGCGTCAGTCCATAATTGAGGTAGCGCTCGAGATAGAGCGCGGTCATGCCGGGATTGTGCGGGTTGTTGAACCATTCACTGGAGCGGAGCTTGCGTTTGATGACTGGCGTAACGGGCTTGTTCATTGTTTCTCCCCGAGCGCAAAAGGCATGCTGCACTGCACTCAGCCTTGTTTCATTGACGCGACTTTATGCACGTCGACCGACTGTTCGCAATTGATTGAGCGCCGCGATATTCAACTTTGATCCAACGACATGGCGAAAAAATTCTGCTAAGAGGCAACTCAACTTGAAGAGTGGGCAGGGGCCTTTGTGGTCCTAACCGCCGCTAGAATCGGAGGGAATTGAATGGCGTCGGTGCAGATTAGCGACGTGCGCAAGTCGTTCGGTGGGTTTGAAGTCCTGCACGGCGTGACTGTTCCGATCGAGGACGGTGCGTTCGTGGTGTTGGTCGGCCCCTCCGGCTGCGGCAAGTCGACATTGCTGCGCATGCTGGCGGGACTGGAGAACATCACCTCCGGGACGATCTCGATCGGCAATCGCGTCGTGAACAACGTGCAGCCGAAAGAGCGCGACATCGCGATGGTGTTCCAGAACTACGCGCTCTACCCGCATATGACCGTTGCCCAAAATATGGGCTTCTCGTTGAAATTGCGGAATGCGAACCAGCAGGACATCACCTCCCGGGTCAAGAAGGCCGCCGAAATCCTCGCATTGACGCCGCTCCTTGAGCGCTTCCCCCGTCAATTGTCGGGTGGTCAGCGCCAGCGCGTCGCAATGGGGCGCGCGATCGTCCGCGATCCCCAGGTGTTCCTGTTCGACGAGCCGCTGTCCAATCTCGACGCCAAGCTGCGCGTCGCCATGCGCACCGAGATCAAGGAACTGCACCAGCGGCTGAAGACCACGACGGTCTATGTCACCCACGACCAGATCGAGGCGATGACGATGGCCGACAAGATCGTCGTCATGCATGACGGCATCGTCGAGCAGATGGGATCGCCGCTCGAGCTCTATGACAAGCCCGACAACCAGTTCGTCGCCGGCTTCATCGGCTCGCCCGCAATGAACTTCCTCAACGGGCATCTGAAAGCCAACGGTCAGGTTTATGTCGAGACCGAGGAGGGCGCCCGGTTGCCGCTGGCGACCGCGCCGACCGCTTCCGACGGCAAGCCGGTGGTTTATGGCATCAGGCCCGAGCATCTCGACCTCGCCAGTGACGGCATCGAGGCCGAAGTCATCGTCGTCGAGCCCACCGGTTCGGAAACCCAGATCGTGGCGCGCATCGGCAAGCAGGACATCATTGCGGTGTTCCGCGAGCGACACGACGTCAAGCCCGGCGAAAGGATTCATTTGCGGCCGCGCGCGTCGTCCGCTCACCTGTTCGACAAGGACACCGGCCACCGTCTTTAGAGCATGATCCGGAAAAGTGGAGACCGGTTTTCCGAAGAAGATCATGCTCGAACAAAGAGCTAGAGCGGGATGACAATTCGAAGAAAAGTCATCGCGCTCTAGGCGGCCGGATTAACAAGCCCAAGCAAGACCATAAAATTAAGGGAGAAGACTTGAAATGAATAAGTTTACGACCGATCGCCGCTCGCTGCTCAAGGGCGGTGCGGGCCTTCTGGCAGCCGCCGCGACGATGTCGGGCGACGAACTGCTGGGCTATGCGAAGGCCTGGGCGCAGACTTCGCCGTGGAAGCCGGAGCCGGGGGCCAAGATCAACCTGTTGCGCTGGAAGCGGTTTGTTGAAGCCGAAGACGTCGCCTTCATGAAGATCGTCGACGCGTTCCAGAAGGCCAACAACGTCACCATCAACGTCTCCAACGAATCCTACGATGACATCCAGCCCAAGGCGTCGGTTGCCGCCAATACCGGGCAGGGCCTCGACATGGTCTGGGGTCTCTACTCGCTGCCGTTCCTGTTCCCGAGCAAATGCGTCGATGTTACCGACGTCGCCGACTATCTCGGCCAGAAATGCGGCGGCTGGACTGACTCCGGCAAGGCCTACGGCATGCTCAACGGCAAATGGATCGGCATTCCCGTTGCCGCCACCGGCGGCCTCGTCAACTACCGCGTCGCCGCGGCCGAGAAGGCCGGCCACAAGGAGTTCCCGAAGGATCTCGCCGGCTTTGCCGACCTCGTGAAGGGCATGAACAAGAACGGCACGCCGGCCGGCATGGCGCTGGGCCATGCTTCGGGCGACGCCAACGGCTGGCTGCACTGGGCGCTGTGGGCCCATGGCGGCAAGATGATCGACAAGAACAACAAGGTCGTCATCAACTCGCCCGAGACCGCCAAGTCGCTGGAGTACGTCAAGGGCCTCTATGAGAACTTCGTGCCGGGCACGGCCTCATGGAACGACAGCTCCAACAACAAGGCGTTCCTCGCCGGCCAGCTTCACCTCACCACGAACGGCATCTCGATCTATGTGACGGCGAAGAAGGAGAATCCGCAGATCGCGGAGGACATGAACCATGCGCATCTGCCGCCCGGCATCGACGGCAAGACGCGCGAGCTTCATCTCGGGTTCCCGATCCTGATCTTCACTTTCTCGAAGTATCCGCAGACCTGCAAGGCGTTCACCGCCTTCATGCTGGAGCCGGACCAGTTCAACCCCTGGATCGAAGCGGCGCAGGGTTATCTGTCCCACTTCCTCCTCGGCTACGACAAGAACCCGGTCTGGACCGCAGATCCGAAGACGACGCCTTACCGCAGCGTGGCGCAGAGCGCGTCGACGCCGGCCGGCGAGGCGCAGATGAGCGAGAACGCGGCGGCTGCGATCGCCGACTTCGTGCTCGTCGACATGTACGCGAACTACTGCACCGGACGCGAGGATACGAAGACCGCGATGGCTTCGGCCGAACGCGCGGCCAAGCGCATCTTCCGCTAAGCGAACGGCCGGCGCGGAGTGCCGCGCCGGCTTTGGATATGAAGGTGATCGGGGCGACGCTCGGCCGTGGGGGCACGGGCCGGGCGTTGCCTTCGATTTGGAGTTGGAGACGGAATGAGCACTGTCCAGACATCGATGCCGGTACAGGCTGCCGCTGCCGGCGAGCAGTCACTTTGGTCAAGACTGCGCGCCAGCCGTAACTGGGCGGCGCTGTGGTTCATGCTGCCGGCCGCGGCCTTCCTGATCCTGTTCCTGGCCTATCCGCTCGGGCTCGGCATCTGGATGAGCTTCACGGACGAACGCATCGGCCGTGCCGGCGTCTTCATCGGCCTGGAGAACTATCTATGGCTGTGGGACGACGCGATCTTCTGGCTGTCGGTCTTCAACACGATCCTCTACACGCTGATCGCCAGCGTCATCAAATTCGCGATCGGCCTCTACCTCGCGCTGCTCTTGAACCGGCACATGCCGTTCAAGGCCATGATCCGCTCGATCGTGCTGATTCCCTTTATCGTGCCGACGGTGTTGTCGGCGATCGCGTTCTGGTGGATCTATGACGCCCAGTTCTCGATCATCTCCTGGTCGCTGATCAAGCTCGGCCTGATCGACCACAACATCAACTTCCTCGGTGACAGCACCTGGGCCCGCGCCAGCGTCATCTTCGCCAATGTCTGGCGCGGCGTTCCGTTCGTGGCGATCACGCTATTGGCCGGCCTGCAGACGGTCTCGCCCTCGCTCTACGAGGCGGCGACGCTCGATGGCGCCACCAACTGGCAGCGCTTCCGCTACATCACCTATCCGCTGCTGACGCCGATCATCGCCGTGGTGATGACGTTCTCGGTGCTGTTCACCTTCACCGACTTCCAGCTCATCTGGGCTCTGACCCGCGGCGGGCCGGTCAATGCGACGCATCTGATGGCGACGCTGAGCTATCAGCGCGGCATCATCTCCGGACGGCTGGGCGAGGGTGCCGCGATTGCGACCGCGATGATCCCGTTCCTGCTCGCCGCGATCGCGATCTCCTGGTTCGGCATGCAGCGCCGCAAGTGGCAGCAAGGATCGAACAATGACTGATTCAACCCTGCAAACCAAAGCGCCGACGGCGACTGCGAGCGACGATTCCGAGGGCATGAGCTATCTGGAGTCGCTGCCGCGGCGCCTGATCACGCTCTATCTGCCGCTGTTCATCATCCTCGTGGTGCTGTTGTTCCCGTTCTACTGGATGGTGCTGACGTCGATCAAACCGGACGAGCAGCTGATCGACATGGAGAAGTTCAACCCGTTCTGGGTTGTCCATCCGACCTTCAAGCACATCAGCAAGCTGCTGTTCGAAACGCAGTATCCGAGGTGGCTCTGGAACACGATGTATGTGGCTGTCGGCGCCACATTCCTGTCGATCGCGGCCAGCGTGCTCGCGGCCTATGCGATCACGCGGCTGCGGTTCAAGGGCGCCGACACCGTCGGCATCCTGATCTTCTTCGCCTATCTGGTGCCGCCGTCGATCCTGTTCATCCCGCTGGCCTCGGTGATCCAGGCCTACGGCCTGTTCGACTCGCCGCTGTCGCTGATCCTGGTCTATCCGACCTTGCTCATTCCGTTCTCGACCTGGCTCCTGATGGGGTACTTCAAGACCATCCCCTATGAGCTCGAGGAATGCGCGCTGATCGACGGCGCCTCGCGCTGGCAGATCCTGGTCAAGATCATCGTGCCCCTGGCGATCCCAGGTCTGATCTCGGCCTTCATCTTCTCGTTCACGCTGTGCTGGAACGAGTTCATCTATGCGTTGACCTTCCTGCAATCGACGCCGAACAAGACGGTGCCGGTCGCGATCGTCAACGAGTTCGTCGACGGCGACATCTACAAGTGGGGATCGCTGATGGCTGGCGCGCTGGTCGGCTCACTGCCGCTCGTGATCCTTTACGCCTTCTTCGTCGAGCATTATGTGTCGGCCATGACGGGAGCCGTGAAGGAATAGCGCAGGCGCCCATCTAGCCCTGAAGAACACGAAGGAGTTGGGTCTTGCACGTTCTGATTCTCGGCGCCGCCGGTATGGTCGGCCGCAAATTGACCGACCGTCTGCTGCGCGACGGCCGCCTCGGCAAGCAGGACATCACCAGGATGACCCTGCAGGACGTCGTCGAGCCTGCAAAGCCGGCCAATGCCTCGATCCCGGTCACGGTTGTGGCGTCCGACTTCGCCGATGCCGGCGCCGCGGCGCCATTGATCGCCGAGCGGCCCGACGTGATCTTCCATCTCGCCGCGATCGTGTCCGGCGAGGCCGAGGCCGACTTCGACAAGGGCTATCGCATCAATCTCGACGGCACGCGCTACCTGATCGACGCCATCCGCGCGGTCGGCGGCGGCTACAAGCCGCGGCTGGTGTTCACGTCCTCGATCGCCGTGTTCGGCGCGCCGTTCCCGGAAAAGATCGGCGATGAATTCTTCCACACGCCGCTGACGAGCTACGGCACACAGAAATCGATCTGCGAGCTTCTGATCAACGACTATACCCGCAAGGGCCTCTTCGACGGCATCAGCATCCGCCTGCCGACGATCTGCGTCCGGCCGGGCCGGCCGAACAAGGCGGCGTCGGGCTTCTTCTCCAACATCATGCGCGAGCCGCTCGCCGGCGAGGAGGCGATCCTGCCGGTGTCCGAGGACGTGCGGCACTGGCATGCTTCACCGCGGTCGGCGGTCGGCTTCCTCGTGCATGCCGGGACCATGGACCTCAATGCCATCGGCCCGCGCCGCAACCTCAGCATGCCCGGGCTCTCCGCCACTGTCGGCGAGCAGATCGCAGCACTCGAGCGCGTCGCCGGCAAGAACGTCACGGCGCGGATCAAGCGGGTGCCGGATCCGACCATCATCGGCATCGTCTCCGGCTGGCCACGCGACTTCGTCACCGACCGCGCGCTGAAGCTCGGCTTCACCACGGCCGAGAAGACCTTCGACGACATCATCCGGATTCACATCGAGGACGAGCTCGGCGGCAAGTTTGCAGCCTAGCTTTCCCTTCGGAGTGCGGTCATGACGCGGGTAGCCTCTATCGGCGAATGCATGATCGAGTTGAGGCAGGCGCAAGGCGGACCCCAAAGCGGGACGACAGGCGGCCTCTACTCCCGGGGTTACGGCGGTGACACCCTCAACACCGCCGTCTATCTCGCGCGCCTCGGCGTCGACGTAGACTACGTCACCGCGCTCGGCGACGATGCGTTGAGCGAGGAGATGATCGCTGCCTGGAAGGCCGAGGGCGTCGGCACCAAGCGCGTCGCCCGGCTCGCTGGTAAATTGCCCGGCCTCTATCTGATCCAGACGGATGAGAAGGGCGAACGGAAATTCTTCCATTGGCGCGAGAACTCGGCCGCGCGCAAGCTGATGCATTTGCCGGAGACCGAGGATCTCCTCAATTCACTCGCGACCTACGACCTCGTCTATCTCTCCGCCATCACGCTCTCGATCTATGACGATTACGGGCGAGGGCGGTTGATGACGGCCTTGAAGCGTGCGCGCCTGCTTGGCACGCGCTTCGTCTTCGATACCAATTTCCGTGCCCGCGGCTGGCCTGACCTGAGCGAGGCGCGCAGCGCCTACAGCGCCGCGTTCGAGGCGGCCGACATCGTGCTCGCCTCGACCGAGGACCTGTTGTCGCTCTACCCCGGCGAGAGCCATGAGGCGCTGCTCGCGGGCATTCCGAGCCCGGAAGTGGTGCTGAAGTTGCCGGAGCCGGCCTGCGTGCTGCGCTTTGCCGGCGGATCGCGGGAAGTGAGGGCGGAGCCGGTGATCCAGCCGGTTATCGACACCACCGCCGCGGGCGATAGTTTCGCGGCCGCCTACCTTGCGGCCCGGCTTTCCGGCGCCGAGCCGCCGGAGGCCGCGCGGGCGGGCCACCGTCTGGCCGGCGTCGTGGTGTGCTATCCCGGCGCGATCATTCCGCGCTATGCCATGCCGCCGAAGAAAGTGCCGCGGCCGCCGAGTTCGCGCAGGGTTTCGCAATGACATCAGCCAAACAGGAAACGCTGGTCACGCTGTTCAGCCAGGCCAAGGTCATCCCCGTCCTCACGATCGAGCGGCGCGAGGATGCGGTGCCTCTGGCGCGCGCCCTGGTCGCCGGCGGGGTGTATGCCTTGGAGGTCACTTTGCGGACACCGGTCGCGATCGAGGCGGCAAAGGCGATCATGGCCGAGGTGCCGGACGCGATCGTCGGCATCGGCACGATCCTGAGCCCTGATGATCTGGCCCGAGCCGAGTCGCTCGGCGCCAAATTTGGGATCAGCCCAGGTGCGACGCCTGAGCTCCTGAAGGCGGCGGCGGCAAGCAGCCTGCCATTCGCGCCGGGGATCGCGACCGCATCCGAATTGATGCAGGCGCTGGCGCACGGCTTCGATCTCGCAAAATTCTTCCCTGCGGAATCGTCAGGCGGTATCAAGGCACTTCGGGGGCTGGCCGGGCCGTTCCCGAATGCGCGGTTCTGCCCGACCGGCGGCGTCGGGGAGGCCAATGCCGCCGCCTGGCTGGCGGAGCCCAATGTGGTCGCGGTCGGTGGGTCCTGGCTCTGCCCGCCCGCGGAGGTCAGGTCCAACAATTGGGCCGGCATAACCGCCATGTGCGACCGCACCCTGAAATCGCTGAAAGCCGGGTGAAGTCCGGTTACGGATCAGCTACAAGCGAACAGGAACATTTTTGGGAGAACGGCCATGACAGCCAGCATCGTGGGGTGGGCGCATACGCCCTTCGGCAAATTCGACGCGGAGACCGTTGAAAGCCTGGTAACACGCGTCGCCAACGAGGCGCTGACCGATGCCGGCATTTCGGCCGGCGACGTCGACGAGATCGTGCTGGGACATTTCAACGCAGGCTTCTCGCCGCAGGATTTCACGGCCTCGTTGGTGCTGCAAGCCGATCCGCAGTTCCGTTTCAAGCCGGCCACGCGCGTCGAGAACGCCTGCGCGACCGGTTCTGCCGCTGTGCACCAGGGAATCCGCGCCATCCAGACCGGCGCTAAATTCGTGCTGGTGGTCGGCGTCGAGCAGATGACGCGGACGCCGGGGCCGGAGATCGGCCGCAACCTGTTGAAGGCGTCCTATTTGCCGGAAGATGGCGACACCGTTGGCGGTTTTGCCGGCGTGTTCGGCAAGATCGCGCAGGCCTATTTCCAGAAATATGGCGACCAGTCCGATGCGCTGGCGCTGATCGCCGCCAAGAACCACAAGAACGGCGTCGCCAACCCTTACGCGCAGATGCGCAAGGATTTCGGCTTCGAGTTCTGCCGCGCCGAGAGCGACAAGAACCCGTTCGTCGCCGGCCCCTTGAAGCGCACCGACTGCTCGCTGGTGTCGGATGGCGCCGCCGCGCTGGTGCTGACGGATGCGGAGACCGCCAAGACCATGGGCAAGGCGGTGAACTTCCGCGCCACCGCCCATGCGCAGGACTTCCTGCCGATGTCCAAGCGCGACATCCTGCAGTTCGAGGGCTGCACGGTGGCCTGGCAGCGCGCGCTGGAGCAGGCCGGCGCCAGGCTGTCCGATCTCTCCTTTGTCGAGACCCATGACTGCTTCACCGTCGCCGAGTTGATCGAGTATGAAGCGATGGGCCTGACGCCGCGCGGGCAGGGCGCCCGTGCGATCAAGGAGGGCTGGACGCTGAAGGACGGCATGCTGCCGATCAATCCGTCCGGCGGGCTCAAGGCCAAGGGCCATCCGATCGGCGCCACCGGCGTCTCCATGCATGTGATGAGCGCGATGCAGCTCACGGGACAGGCGCCCGAGGGTATGCAGTTGAAGAATCCCGAGCTCGCCGGCATCTTCAACATGGGCGGCGCCGCGGTTGCGAATTACGTTTCGCTGCTGGAGCCGGCGAAGTAGGCTGTAGGCGAAGCGGGCTGCGTAGGGTGGGCAAAGCGAAGCGCGCCCACATCAAGCACTCCGCTCGTGACGGTGGGCACGCTTCGCTTTGCCCACCTACAATGCGACGAATTTGCCGCGGTATGCCGCGGCGCAGACTTTCGGAGCGTGTATCATGGGTAACGAAAGCTCGTTGTCGCTGGACGAACTCAACGACCGTATCGCGATTCTTGAAGACAACATCAGGCAACTTATCGAGCAGGCCGCCGCGGCATCCGGCGAGCAGAACGAGGCGCGCATTGCGGACCGCATCAGCCAGCAGAATGACGAGCTCGAGCGGCTGATGAAGGAGCGCGACGCGCGATCGACAAGATAATCCGCTACCCATCGCGCATACGCCCATACGCGCTGCGCGCCTTGATCTTGCGGACGCCCTGCCGTTACTAGGTCCCCGGAAGCGATAACGCGGCCGTGATTGGCTGCCTTTCTGAGAGGATGACGAGGCTATGGGACCGCTGGATGGCATCAAGGTCGTGGACATGACGACCGTGTTGATGGGGCCGTATGCGACCCAGACGCTCGGCGACTACGGTGCCGATGTCATCAAGGTGGAATCGCCCGACGGCGACGTTACGCGCCAGATCGGCCCGACGCGCCATACCGGCATGGGCCCGGTGTACCTCAACACCAACCGCAGCAAACGCTCGATCTGCCTCGACTTGAAGAAGCCGGCCGGCCGCGAGGCCGTGTTGCGCCTGATCGCCAAGGCTGACGTGCTCGTCTACAATGTGCGCCCGCAGGCGATGGCGCGATTGCAGCTCGGCTACGACGTCGTCTCCAAGATCAATCCGCGGCTGATCTATGCAGGTGTGTTCGGTTTCGGCCAGGACGGACCGTATGCCGCCAAGCCCGCCTATGACGACCTGATCCAGGGCGCGACCGCGCTGCCGGCGCTGATGGCGCAGACCTCGGACGGCGTGCCGCGCTACGTACCGAACGCGCTGGTCGATCGCATCGTGGGATTGACCGCGGTCGGCGCGATCTGCGCAAGCCTCGTGCATCGCGACAAGACCGGGCAGGGGCAGCGCGTCGACATCCCGATGTTCGAGACCATGGCCGGCTTCGTCATGGGCGATCATATGGGCGGCCTCACCTACGATCCGCCGCTCGACCGCGGCGGCTACAAGCGGCACCTGTCGCCGGACCGGCGTCCCTACAAGACGAGCGACGGCTATATTTGCGTGATCGTCTACAACGACAAGCAGTGGGACAATTTCTTCACCGCGATCGGGCGCGACGATCTGCGCGGGGATTCGCGATTTGCGACCTTCGCCGGCCGCGCCGCCAATATCGATTGCGTCTACGCCGAGCTTGCGCGCATCCTCAAGACCAAGACCACCGCGGAGTGGAACGAGATTCTCGAGAAGGCCGACGTGCCGGTCATGCCGATGCACGATCTCGAGACCCTGTTGCAGGACCCGCACATCGTTGCAACCGATGTGTTTCCGGTCATCGAGCATCCGACCGAAGGCCGTATCCGCAGCATGAAGGTCTCGGCGCGCTGGTCGGAGACGACAGCCGAGCCGAAGCGGCTGGCGCCGCGGCTCGGCGAGCACAGCGTGGAGGTCCTGCGGGAGGCTGGTTTCTCCGCAAGTGAGATCGCCGCCATGCTCCGGGACGGCGTCACCAAGACACTCGACAACTAGGACAGAGACAGATGGATTTTGCGCTCTCGGCCAATCAGGAATCCATCCGCGATGCTGTGGCAAAAATCTGTGCGCGCTTTGACGACGCCTATTGGCTGAAGAAGGACAAGGAGGGCGGCTACCCCGCCGACTTCCACCGTGCACTGGCCGAGGCGGGCTGGCTCGGCATCTGCATCCCCGAGGAATATGGCGGCTCCGGGCTCGGCATCACGGATGCTGCGATCATGATGCGCACGATCTCGGAGTCCGGCGCCGGCATGTCGGGCGCGTCAGCCGTGCACATGAACGTGTTCGGGCTCAATCCGGTGGTCGTGTTCGGCACCAAGGAGCAATGCCAGCGCATGCTGCCGCCGATCATCGATGGCCGCGACAAGTCCTGCTTTGCGGTGACCGAGCCGAACACCGGGCTCAACACCACCCAGCTCAAGACCCGCGCGGTGCGCAAGGGCGACAAATACATCGTCAACGGCCAGAAGGTCTGGATCTCGACCGCGCAGGTCGCCAACAAGATCCTGCTGCTGGCGCGCACGACGCCCCTGGAAGAAGTGCGGACGCCGACGCAGGGCCTGAGCCTGTTCTATACCGATTTCGACAAGAAGCGCGTCACCGTGCACGAGATTGAGAAGATGGGCCGCAAGCCCGTCGATTCCAATGAATTGTTCTTCGAGAATTTCGAGATTCCGATCGAGGATCGCCTCGGCGAGGAGGGCCGCGGCTTCGAATATATTCTGCACGGCATGAATCCGGAGCGCATCCTGATCGCGGCCGAAGCGGTCGGGCTGGGCAAGGTCGCGCTGTCGCGCGCGCAGGCCTATGCCAAGAGCCGCATCGTGTTCAACCGCCCGATCGGCATGAACCAGGCGATCCAGCATCCGCTCGCCAAATGCTGGATGGAGCTGGAGGCCGCGTGGCTGATGGTGCTGTCGGCCGGATGGCACTACGACCAGGGCCTGCCTTGCGGGCCCGCCGCCAATTCGGCGAAGTTCCTCGCCGCCGAAGCCGGCTTCCGTGCCTGCGAGCAGGCAGTGATGACCCATGGCGGCTTTGGCTATGCCAAGGAGTATCATGTCGAGCGTTACCTGCGGGAATCCCTGATCCCGCGCATCGCCCCGATCAGCCCGCAGCTCATCCTGAGTTTCATCGCCGAGAAGGTGCTCGGGCTGCCGAAGTCGTATTGAGGATGGCCGCGGTGATTCACCCTGTCATTCCGGGGCGACGCGAAGCGGCGAGCCCGGAATCCATCGGGCCGCATGCGAGGAGGCGCAATGGATTCCGGGCTCGCGTCTTCGACGCGCCCCGGAATGACGGAGGGCGACCATGAGCTTCATCACCGGCGTCGGGCTCACCTCGTTCGGCAAGCACGAAGGCTCATCCTCGCTCGATCTCATGAGCAAGGCGGCTGAGCTTGCAATTTCGGACGCCGGCGTGAGGCGATCGGAGATCGATGGCATCCTCTGCGGCTATTCCACGGTATCGCCCCACATCATGCTCGCGACCGTGTTCGCCGAGCATTTCGGCATCCGCCCGTCCTACGCCCATGCCGTGCAGGTCGGCGGTGCCACCGGGCTCGCGATGACCATGCTGGCGCATCATCTCGTCGATGCCGGCGTGGCGAAGCATGTGCTTGTGGTCGGCGGCGAGAACAGGCTGACCGGCCAGAGCCGCGACGCTTCGATCCAGGCGCTCGCCCAAGTCGGTCATCCCGATTACGAAGTGCCGCTGGGTCCGACCATCCCCGCCTATTACGGCCTCGTTGCTTCGCGCTACATGCACGAATACGGCGTCACCGAGGAAGACCTTGCTGAATTCGCGGTGCTGATGCGCAAGCACGCGCTGAGCCATCCCGGCGCGCAATTCCACGACCCGATCACGGTCGCTGACGTGATGGCGTCAAAGCCGGTGGCGAAGCCGCTGAAGTTGCTCGATTGCTGCCCGGTTTCCGACGGTGGCGCAGCGTTCGTGGTCAGCCGCGAGCGGACCAGCGACATCGGCGTGCGCATCCGCGGCTGTGCGCAGGCGCATACACATCAGCATGTCACCGCCGCGCCGGCTTTGAGTGAACTCGGCGCCGAGATCGCGATCGCCAAGGCCAAGGCGGTCTCCAGCGTTGCGATCTCCGATGTGCGCTATGCCGCGGTCTACGACAGCTTCACCATCACGCTTGCGATGCTGCTCGAAGATCTCGGCCTGGCCAAGCGCGGCGAGGCAGCCGCGCGCGTGCGTGCGGGTTACTTCAATCAGGACGGCGAGATGCCGCTCAACACCCATGGCGGTCTCCTGAGCTACGGCCATTGCGGCGTCGGCGGCGCGATGGCGCATCTGGTCGAGACGCATCTGCAGATGACCGGGCGAGCCGGCAACCATCAGGTCCGCGACGCCTCGATCGCGCTATTGCATGGCGATGGCGGCGTGCTGTCCTCGCATGTCAGCATGTTCCTGGAGCGGGTGCGATGAGCGGCAAGCTTGCAGACTGGACCAGCGGCGCGGAAGCGATCGTCTACCAATCCTGCACCGCTTGCGGCGCTGCGCAATATTTCCGCCGCAGCTTTTGCGCCGCCTGCGGCACGCCCGATCCGCAGGAAAAGCGCGCCAGCGGGACAGGGACGGTCTACGCGACCTCGCTGGTCTGCCGCGCCGCGGCGCCCGAGACGCGCGCGCATGTTCCCTACAACATCGTGCTGGTCGACACCGCCGAAGGTTTCCGCATGATGGCCCACGGCGAGAATGATCTTGCGATCGGCGACAAGGTGACCGCGCGGTTTGCGCAGTTCGCGGGCCGCGTGGTGCCGTATTTTGAAAAGGTTAGATGATCGCGGTCACCGCCAATAGAGCACAATGCTGGCGATGACGACCATTGCCGTCACCGCCAGCATTTGCGCGAGCGCCTCCGAGGCCGCCCTCCTGGTGGCTTCCTTCATGCCTGTCTCCCTAGACTTGGGCGTGACTCATCGTGGCGCGGAATCCGCGCAAGCGACGGCCTTTTAGATTGGTACTCTCGGAACACCCCGCGTCGGACATTCGCTCCGATTGAGTCCCCACTCGGCGAATATCGACGGTAGCAGGGTCGGTCAGCATTGCGGCGGCATTTTGACTCGGCTGTGTTGCTCCTGCGTCAAGCGGCGGATAGTGTTTTGAAACTTAACGGAACCGAAGCAAACCGAGAAAAAAGAACGAGACGGAAAAGAATGGCCCGCATCGAATACAGCGATCCCGCCAAGGCCAGCGATCGCACCCGTGAAATCCTCGACAAGAATCGCAACGCCAACATCTTCCGCATGATGGCGCATTCGCCCAGTTATTTTGAGCAATATTGCCGGCTCGGTGGCGCGATCCGACACAGAGGCGAGCTTGATCCTGTTGTCCGCGAGCTTGCGATCACCCGCACCGGCATCCTGTGCGAAGCTCCTTACGAAATCGTCGCGCATAAACGGATCGGCAAGAATGTCGGCGTCACCGACGAACAGAACGAAGCGTTGGAGAATTGGCAGTCCGCCACCTGCTTCAACGACGTGCAGCGCGCCGCGCTCGCTTTCACCGATGAGATCGTCAAGCTCAACAAGCCGACGGATGCCACCTTCAACGCGATCGCCTCGAAACTGACGCCAGCCGCGCTCGTCGAATTGCAGCTCTCGGTCGGCTTCTACATCATGACCTCGAAATTCCTCGAGACCTTCGAGATCGACCTGCAGCCGGTCACGGAAGTGGTGGGTTGATCGAGCTGCCGCCGCGCTCTTCTTCGCCTCGCCCCGCGCGCGGCAGGGGAATCGCATATGGATTTGCGGCCTCTATTGCGTTGTTTTGCAGGATGGATTCTGAGAGCGGCTCCCACAAGGCGGAGGGAGTCGTATGGGGAAGTTCAAGAAGGCTTTTCGGCGGTTGTCGGACCCACGTGCAGCGAATGCACGACACGACCTTCTGGAGGTACTGGTTATCGCCTTGGCGGCGGTCCTGTGCGGAGCAGAGACCTGCTCGGACATGGCGGAGTTCGGACAGGCCAAGGCAGACCTGCTTCGGCTGTTTCTGCGCCTGGAACATGGGATTCCCAGCCACGACACTTTCAGTCGCGTGTTCCGTTTGCTCGAGCCGGAAGCCTTCGAGGCAGCGTTCCGGCGCTTCATGGCGGCGTTTGCCAAGGCCAACCGGCTCAATCTCAGCGGGGTGGTCGCGATCGACGGCAAAGCGCTGCGAGGCGCCTTCGAGCGCGGTTCGCGCTACGAGCCTCTGCATCTGGTCAACGTCTTTGCGGTGGAAGCGCGCATGTCGCTGGCCCAGCAGAAGGCTCCCGGCCGCAACGAGACCAAGGGGGCGTTGGAGGTATTGGCGCTGCTGTCGCTCGAAGGCTGCGTCGTCACGGCCGATGCGCTGCATTGCCATCGTGCAATGGCCAAGACGGTGCTCGATCGCGGTGGCGACTACGTGCTGGCGATCAAGGCCAACCGTGGACCTCTGTTCAAGACTGTGGTCGCGCAGTTTGCCCGGTCCGGCGAGCGCAGGGCCGTCAAGACGGTCGAACCGTCCACCCACGACCGGCGCGAAGCGCGCCGGGCAACCATCATGCGCAATACCAGCCTGGCTGCCGTCCATGGCTTCCCGGGCGTCGTTGCGATCGGCCGCGTCACCTCGCGCAGGCAATTGCAGGGCAATCGCGCCGAGCCGCCGGTCGTGCGCTATTACGTGCTCTCCAAGTCCATGTCCGCCAGGCGGCTGCTGCAGGTCACGCGCAGTCATTGGACCATCGAGAACCAATTGCACTGGGTGCTTGACGTCCACTTCGACGAGGACGGCAACCGGGCCAGAATGGATAATGCTCCCGAGAACCTCGCCATCCTGCGCAGGCTCGCGCTCAACATCCTTCGGTCTTGTCCTGGTCCCACCTCCATACGTCGAAAAATCAAGCGCGCCGGCTGGGACGACAGCTTCCTCCTCACCTTGCTCGGCCATATGCGATAGCCCTGCCGCGCGCGGGGAGAGGCCGGATCGCATCGAAGATGCGATCCGGGTGAGGGGCTGCTTCCACGAATACAGCTATCACCATCTTCGCGGAAGCGGCCCCTCACCCTAACCCTCTCCCCGCGAAGAGCGGGAGAGGGAACTGGGAAGGCCCGCGCGCGGGGAGAAGGGACTCTACGTCGCCGTCAGCAGATCGACCTTCGCGTTTGCGACGATCAGCCGGTCGGCGAGCAGTTGCGCGAGGTTGCGCATGATCCGCTCGCCGGCGCGCGGATGCTGCTTGCGGAACCGTTCGAAGTCGCGCAGCGGGATTTCCCAGGCGGTCGCGGCCTGGTCCGCCAGCACGTCGGCGGAACGGATGGGCTCGATCAGCGCCATCTCGCTGAACGCCATGCCGGCGGTGAGCGTCGCCAGGCGGACGCCGTCGGGCAGGGTGACGTGCACGACACCGCTGCGCAGGAAGAACAGCGAGCCAGCGGGATCGCCGGCGGAGATGATCTTCTCGCCGGAGCGGTAGGTGTGGGTCGAAGCGAGCGACGCGAGGTCGGTCAGCTCTTCCGCGCTCAATCCGGCCAGCAGCGGCTGCTCGGACAATTCCGTGGTCTCGAAGAAATCGATCGAGCCGCCATAGCGGTAGACGATCTGGTCCTCCGCCCATTCGATTGCGGTATCGAGCAGGTAGAAGTCCCTGATGTTGCCGAGCTTGGCCGTCCACTCGCGCAGCGTCTTCCATTCCGTCGATGAGCGTTTGATTCCGGACAGGATCACGGTGACGCCGAGCGCGGCCAGTTCCTCGAAGGCCTCCGCCACCAGCCGCGCGCCGGCACGGGTGGTGGAGGTGACGCGGTGCAGGTCGAACACGACGAATTGCGGCCGCCGCTCCGAGGCCATCCGCCGCGACACGTAATCGACAGCGGAGAGCGACAGCGTGCCGACCAATTCTATGATCCGCACCTCCTCGTGATGCGCCGCGAGGATGTCGCGCTCATGCGGGCGGCGGACGCGGCGCGACGGGCTCTTGCCGATATTGTAATCGGCGATGATGCTGGTGCGCGCATCGTCGCTGCGGTTGAGCATATGCAGGTCGTAATGCGAGGACAGCGCTTCGCACACCTTGATGCCGCGCACGCTGTTGCCGTGCTTGTCGAGCTTGGGCGAATAGCTGCCGAGCCCGAGTCGGGCGGGCAGCGCGGCCAGAATGCCGCCGCCGACGCCGCTCTTGGCGGGGATGCCGACGCGATAGATCCATTCGCCGGCGAAATCGTACATGCCCGACGAGGTCATCACCGAGAGCGTGCGCGAGATCGCATACGGCGTCATCACCTGCTTGCCGGTCACCGGATTGATGCCGCGATTGGCAAGCGTTGCCGCCATGATCGCGATATCGCGCGCGGTCACCAGCACCGCGCATTGCCGGAAATAGACATCCAGCACGGAGGCGACGTTGTCCTTGATCACCGCATTGGTGCGCAGGAGATAGCCGATCGCCCGATTGCGGTCCCCGGTCGTGCTTTCGGAAAGATAGACGGCCTCGTCGAGCGCGAGCTCGCGCCCGGCGAAGCGGCCGAGCGCCTGCCGGATATAGTCGAAGGCGGCATCGCCCTTGGCCTCATGGATCAGCCCGGTGCAGGCGATGGCGCCGGCATTGACCATCGGGTTGAAGGGATGGTTCTCCGCATTCAGCCGGATCGAGTTGAAAGGATCGCCCGACGGCTCGACGCCGATCGCGCTTTCCACCCGCGCCGCCCCCAGCGTGTCCAGCGCCAGCGCGAACACGAAGGGTTTGGACATCGACTGGATGGTGAAGGGCACCTTGCTGTCGCCGACCTCGTAGACGTGACCGTCGAGGGTGGCGAGGCTGATGCCGAAATGGGCAGGGTCGGCCTTGCCGAGCTCGGGGATGTAATCGGCGACGGCGCCACCGGTCTCGGCGGCGAACTCGTCGCGGCATGACTGCAGGAACCGCAGCAGAGGCGGTCTTGAGCGGGTCCAGGCGGTGGCGCTGGAAGGAGGCGGCTCGGGTTTCATCGCCTCCTGTTGTGCAACGCAATCAGGGGGCGCGCAACTGGTTCGGTATGAGCGCCTGCCGCCGGACCAGCAGCAGCGCGATCAGGACCGTCGGCACCAGGATGCTAAGCCCGAGCAGCGTCACCTGCATCTGCGACAACGGGTTGATGCCGCCGCCGGGTGTCGCTACCACGAAGCCGCCGATCACGAGCAGCACCCGCAGCGGCCACTCCAGCGCGCCCGCGCGGCTGAGGTCGCCGACAAAGGCCTGATAGCCCTGGATGCCGCCGCAGATGAACAGCGTGCCGAAACCGGCAAGCGCCATCAGGCCGAGGCCGGCGAGATAGGGGGAAGGTCCCTGCAGCACCAGCGCCGGGTTCAGCACGAAGAAGAACGGGATGAAATAGATGATGCTGCCGACCCACATCGATTCCCACCCGGTTTTCATCGCCGGCGATCCGGCGATGCCGGCTGCGGCGAACGAAGCGATCGCGACCGGTGGGGTGATCGACGACAGCATGCCCCAGTAGAAGATGAACATGTGCACCGCCATCCGGTTCAGTCCGAGCTTCTCCAGCGCCGGCGCCACCAGGATGGCGAGGAAGATGTAACAGGCCGTGGTGGTCAGCCCGAGCCCCAGGATCAGGCTGGTGAGGGCGCACATCGCCAGCAGCAGGAAGGCGTTGTCGCCGGCAAGCGTCAGCAGGTCGTTGGCGAGGCTGGAGACCACGCCGGTCATCGAGAATGCGCCGATCAGCAGCCCGCAGCCGGCGAGAATGCCAACCAGCTCGACAAAGGTGCGGCCATTGACCTCGAGGAATTTTGCGATCGTGGCCCAGGTCCAGCGCGTGTCCTTGGAGAAGAATTGGTTCAACACCAGCAGCAGCGCAGTGGCGTAGAACGGGGCGTGGCTCTCGCGCTTGAAGTAGAGCAGCATCACGATCAGCAGCGCGATGACGAACACGTAGTACCAGCCCGACTTGAGGGTATCGATCACCCGCGGCAGCTCGGCCCGCGGAATGCCCCTCAGGCCATGACGCGCCGCATAGGAGTCCACCTGCACGAACAGGCCGATATAATAGAGCGCGGCGGGAATGATCGCGGCGACCGCGACCTCGGCGTAGCTGATGTTCAGGAACTGCGCGATCACGAAGGCGGTGGCGCCCATCACCGGCGGCGCCAGCACCGCGCCGGTCGAGGCGCAGGCCTCGATGGCGCCGGCATAGGAGGCGCGGAAGCCGCTGCGCTTCATCACCGGGATGGTCATGGTGCCGGCAGTGAGCACGTTGGAGATGATCGAGCCGGACATCATGCCGAGCAGTCCGCTCGCGAAGATGCAGACCTTCGCCGCCCCGCCGCGGAACGTGCCGCACAGCGCAAAGGCGATGTTGATGAAGAATTTTCCGGCACCCGTCATCATCAGTGCGGTGCCGAACACGAGGAAGCCGATTACGGTATCGGCAAAGGCCTGGATCGGAATCCCAAGCAGGCTCTCGCCCGAGAGCACATGATAGGCGGTGGCCTGGTCGAAGGTGAGTTCGGAGCCGCGAAACGGCCCGAGCCATTTGGCCTCGGCAAACAGCGGATAGACTGTGAAGGGGAACACGCTGAGCAAGAGGCTCCAGCCGCCGGTGCGGCGCAGGGCCTCCATCAGCATCGCCCACATCACGACGCCTGCAATCAGGACGTTCCGCGGTGCGCCGTCGGATTCCCAGCCGTACTGCGCGGCCTTGCGGATGTTGAGCATCAGCCAGATCGCCGCAGCAAACGTCAGCACGAACAGGAGAAGGTCGTACCAGGGAATCCGGTCGAGCGGCGCGGTCCCCGTTCCCGGAAAGATCAGGAACGTGAACGGCAGCATCAGCGCGATCAGCAGATAGAAATATTCGGTGTTGAGCTGGGTGTAGCCGATCAGGAAGCGCAGCGAAAATTGCTGGTTGATACAGAGCAGGATGGTGGCCGCGGTCGCGACCACCAGCGCCCAGCGCCAGCCGCCGCGCAGGCTGCGCACGCGCGTGACCTCGGCTTCCTGCATGTTGCCGGCGCCGGCATGGGGATCTTCGAACTCGATCCTCTTCGGCGGCGCGGCCACGGCGCTATCGAGCGGAGAAGCTGACATCAGGAGATCCCCACAATGGCGTTAGCTTGCAATGGAAGCTGGTGGCTTTATTCAAAGCCGTTCGACATGTTGGTCTTGGCAAGCGCTGCCGCGCGCGCTTTCATCCAGCCTTCCAGGAACGCCTTCTCGTCCGCGGGCGGATTGGACTTGCCATATTCCGTCCAGGCGGCGGTGAGCACGTCCTGGCGCTTGAACAGCGCGTTGTTGTGGGCCTCCTGCTGGTCGGTCCATTGGCCCGCTTCCTTCAGCGCCTTCACGGCGCCGGGATGCACGGGCACGACCCAGTTCTTGGTCTGCCTGTCGGCGGCAAGCCCGCTCGCGCCCGGAGCGGAATCCTTGTAGGCGTCGTAGTTGACGATCATCGCCTTGGTGATGGCGTAGACCTGGTCCGCCGGCACTGACGCATAGGCGACGAAGATCGGGTAGGGATAGGTGCCGAGTTCGATCGGCTTGTCCGGCGAGATGCCGGCGCCGCAGGTCGCGCGATGCGGGAAGAAGAACGAGCCGACCTTCTGCACCCGTTCCCATCCGGCTTTGTCATTGGTGGGAAGCGGTGGCCAGATCAGCCCGCGCGGAGAGGTCTCGGCTTCCTTCGCGGGTCCTGTGATGGTGGTGCCGAAGGCAGCGTCGGTGTCGTTGTTGATCAGGCCCTTCCACATCGCGCCGTAGCTTGCGAATTCGACGGCCTTGACGTCGCTCTGTTTGAGACCGCCGAAGGCGAGGATGGCGAGCGAGTTCTGGTTCAGCGCGGGCGAGCCGACCACGAAGCCGACGCGCTTGCCCTTGAGGTCCTTGATATCCTTGACACCGATATCGGCGGCGACGCCGAGCGAGCCGGCATTGCAGTCGACCGTGGACAACAGGAGTTGCAGTGGCTGCGGTCCCCATTCCTTGGCGCCGAACTCGAATACGCCTTCCTGCGCGAAATAGGTGCCGGAACCCATCGCCGACATCAGCGCGCGCTTGGCGCGGAGCGGCGCCAGCCGCGCCACGTCGTTGCCCGCAGGCAGCACGCGGAGGTCGGTGCCGTATTTGTCCTTCATCATCTTGCCGACACCGACCGCGATATTGAATCCCGCGGTGCCCGTGTCGTAGGCGGTCACCCCCATCGTCGGCGGCAGCTTGATATCTTCGGCGAGCGAAGGCCCTGATGCGAGTAGGGTGACGCCGAGCGCGAGCAGACGACGGATCATGATTCCTCCCTGATGTTTCGCTACGCGAAACTTGTTGTTTGCGAGGATCATTGCATCGCATCGCGATGATGGCAACGGCGCACCGTTGGCGCGCACTACCACCATCGTTGCATCACCGGACAGATTGTCGCGGATCGAGCCTTGAATGTGTGCGCGTCAGGTCTCGACGATGGCGACCGCCTGTCCTTCGGCGATCACGTCGTCGACGCTGACGAGGATCGACTTGACCGTGCCCGACGCGGTCGACGTCACCGGAATCTCCATCTTCATCGCCTCAACCAGCGCGACCTCGTCGCCATCTGCGATGCTGGCACCGGCCTCAACGGGTATTGCGCATACACGGCCGGCCACTTCGGTGATGATCTTGATATCTGGCATTCCACGCTCCCCATCCGTTTCGCGAAACGCATAGCGCTCTGCGAACGGCTTTTGTTGTGGCCGCACATTGCCTGAGGTAGCTTGTTCTGCAAGTGGAATTTTATTCCGTGTGGCGGAATGGAGCCTATAACAAATGGGAAGACGCTCAGAGCGGCTTAGCCGGCAAGGAATGCTCGCCAGCGATCTCGCAGGCGAGGGCGACGTGATCCAGGTCGTGTCGCGCGCGTTTGATGTCCTCAGATGTTTCGAAGGACACGAAGCGCGGCTCGGTAATCTTGAAATATCGAATCGTTGCGGCCTGCCGCGATCGACGGTGTCGCGGCTCACGCACACGCTGACGCGGATGGGCCAGCTCGTCTATCTGCCGCGGGACCAGAAATATCGGATAGGTCCTAGCGCGGTGGCGATGAGCACCGCGATGATGAAGGGCCTGCAGCTCCGCAACCTGATCCGTCAGCGTCTGCAGGACGTCGCCGAGCAATTGCCCGGCACCGTCGGCTTCGTCATCCCCGATCGGTTCCAGCTCGTCTATCTCGAATACGCGCGCTCGGCGAACGCTCTCGGCCTGCACGAGGTCACCGGCAGCCGGATCTCGATGGCGACCACCGCTGCGGGCCACGCCTATACGGCCGCGCTCGAGCCCGAGGTCGGCGATGCCCTGATCGCGGAGATGGAGCGCGAGATTCCCGAAGGCGCGAAGCTGCTCAAGCCGCGCATCGAGGGCAATCGTCGCCTCTTGCGCGAGCACGGCTATGTCGTCGCCTGCGGCCTCTGGAGCCCGCACATCAACGGCGTCGCGGTGCCGCTATGGTCGCCGCAATACCAGACCTATGTCGTGACCACGATCGGCCTGTTGTCGGCGATGTATGACGAGAAGCGGCTGCACAAGGAGGTCGGGCCGCAAATGGTGCAGCTCGGCGCCGCGCTCGCCAGCCTGCTCGAAGGCGCCGACGCCAGCATCTTCAATAACCGGCTCGAGCGAAAACCTGTTCCGGCAGCCGTGAACCATAACAAGATCGTAAAAGCGGAGGAAAGGAATGAACTGGAAGCCGGAACTCGACGAACTCGCCCGGCGCGAAGCGTTCGCGCGGGAGATGGGAGGCGTTGAGAAGGTCAAACGACAGCGCGATCAAGGCCGGCTCACCGTTCGCGAGCGCATCGACAAGATCGTCGATCAGAAATCCTTTCACGAGATCGGCGCCATATCCGGCATCGCCGAATATGACGAGAACAACGAGCTCAAGCAGCTGACGCCCGCGAACTGCGTGTTCGGCCGCGCCAAGGTGGACGGCCGTCCGGTGGTCGTGGTCGGCGACGATTTCACCGTGCGCGGCGGCTCGGCCGATGCGTCGATCTCCGCAAAGCCGCTGATGGCGGA
This sequence comes from Bradyrhizobium sp. Leo78, assembly GCF_059512425.1. Classification (NCBI taxonomy): domain Bacteria; kingdom Pseudomonadati; phylum Pseudomonadota; class Alphaproteobacteria; order Hyphomicrobiales; family Nitrobacteraceae; genus Bradyrhizobium; species Bradyrhizobium sp. Leo78. The sequence goes on along the minus strand of NZ_JCAMOT010000009.1, from coordinate 87,362 downwards.
GGAGATGGCGCACGATTTCAGGTTGCCGATCATCCGCATGATCGAAGGCTCCGGCGGCGGCGGCTCGGTCAAGACGATCGAGACGCGCGGCGCGGCCAACCTGCCCGGCGGCGTCGGCGGCACGCGCTGGTACTGGTACACGACCGCGAACCTCGCGCGCGTGCCGGTCGTCGGTCTCGGGCTCGGCTCGGTCGCAGGCCTTGGCGCGGCGCGACTTGCGGCCACGCATTATTCGGTGATGACGAAGAACTCCGCGATGTTCGTTGCGGGCCCGCCGGTGGTGAAGCGGCTCGGGCAGGACCTGACCAAGCAGGAACTCGGCGGCGCCGACATCCAGACCCGCGCCGGTGCGATCGATCAGGCAGTCGAGACCGAGGAGGAGGCGTTCGAGTGCGCGCGGCGCTTCCTCTCGTATCTGCCGCAATCGGTGTTCGAGCTGCCGCCGACCATTCCCTGCACCGACGATCCTGAACGATCAGAGGAATCGCTGACGAAGGCGGTGCCGCGCAATCGCCGGCAGGTCTACAAGATGCGCCCGATCATCGACGCTGTCGTCGACAAGGGCTCGTTCTTCGAGGTGAGCGCCAATTTCGGCAAGCCGATCATTGTCGGCCTGGCGCGGCTCGAGGGCAGGGCGGTGCTGCTGCTGGCGAGCGATCCCTTCCACTATGGCGGCTCGTGGACCGCGGAAGCCTGCCAGAAGGTGGTCCGCTGGGTCGATTTCGCCGAGACCTTCCATCTGCCGGTGGTCTACCTGATGGACTGCCCCGGCTTCATGATCGGGCTGGAGGCAGAGAAGAGCGCGACCATCCGCCATGGCGTGCGCGCGATGGCGGCGGTCAACCAGAGCACCGTTCCCTGGTGCACGATCATCGTGCGCAACGCCTTCGGCGTCGCCGGCGTTGTGCACCAGCCGGCGAACCGCTTCTCGATGCGCTACGCCTGGCCGTCGGCCTATTGGGGCTCGCTGCCGCTGGAGGGCGGCATCGAGGCCGCCTACCGTGCCGACATCGAGGCCGCGCCCGATCCGGCGGCAAAGCTGAAGGAGATCGAGGACCGTCTGAACAAGCTGCGCTCGCCATTCCGCTCGGCCGAAAAGTTCTGGGTGGAGGAGGTGATCGACCCCCGCAGGACGCGCTCGCTGCTGTGCGAATTCGCGCGTTTGGCTGAGCCGATCCGGACCGCGGGGCCGCCGAGCAGCATGTCGACAAGGCCGTAGTTGCTGCCTGACCCTCATGGTGAGGAGCGCGTAGCGCGTCTCGAACCATGAGGCCCCGATCTCACCCGCGGCCCATCCTTCGAGACGCCTGATGCGCAGGCTCCTCAGGATGAGGGGGGGGAATGCGTGGCGCCTGCGTCCTTTCGGCAGTCCTACGCCTCGCTCTCGCGGTGCACGTCGTGGACCACGATGCCCATGCCGGCGTCGGGCATCTTGATCCAGTCGCGCCGCATCAGCGTACGCTTGGTGTCCTCATGCCCGCTCATCCAGTGCTCGCGCATCGAGGTGCCCGAGAATTCGTGATCCTTGGCGTGGCCTTCATAGGCCTTCTGCTGATAGATCAGTTGCAGGATCGCGATGCTCGGCAGGGCGCTGTTGGAATCGCGGAGCTGGCGCTCTTCCTCCGATAGCTGCTCGTTCGGAATCTTCGACAGCGCCTTATAGAGGCGGGCGCGGAGATTGTGGGTCTTGCGATACATATCGGTGTTGTAGCGCGTGCGCGAGGAATACATGATGTCCTTGTGGCGGGCCATTACGTCGTGGATGTCGCGGGGCAGCACGCCGCGGGCCGAGAACAGGTCGACCTGGAATACCAGTGAATTGAGGCTGTCGACCTGATCGAGCAGATGCTGCAGCGGCGTGTTGGAGACGATGCCGCCATCCCAGAAATGGTCGGTGCCCACCTTTACCATCGGCAGCGCCGGGGGCAACGCGCCGCTCGCCATGATGTGCTCGGGAATGATCTCGTCATGCGCGTTATCGAAATAGATGAAATTGCCCGACAGCACGTTCACCGCGCCGACGGCAAAGCGCATCCTCTTGGAGTTGATGCGCTCGAAATCGACCAGCTCGAGCAGCGACTCGCGTAGCTGCGCCGTATCGTAATAGCTCGTGGCGGTCCTGGCGCCGGCTGGGCTGAACCATGGACTGGTGGTGTGGGGCGCGAAGAAGCCGGGCTGGCCCAGCACCGTCGTCATGAACGAGGAGGTGAAGTTGCGGGCCTTGCGGAAGATGTCGCCGTCCGGCGTGTAGTGCCAGATCTTGCGGCTGGTGATGCGGTCCCAGAATGTGTGCAGTCGCTCAAGCCGCCGCTCCGGCGGATTGCCGGCGATGATTGCCGAGTTGATCGCGCCGATCGAGACGCCGCAGATCCAGTCCGGCTCGATACCTGCTTCGTGCAGCGCCTGATAGACGCCGGCCTGGTAGGCGCCGAGCGCACCACCGCCTTGCAGCACCAGCGCGACACGGTCGCAGCGCTCCGGCCGCCAGCCGCGATGGGAGGTTGCAGTTTCTTGTTCGTCGAAATGTGGGCTACGCGCATCCATGTCCTTGCACTCCCTGCGCGCCAACGATTCCGTGTGCCCGTGACGCGCTGATGACAGCCGCCAAGGGGACATTCGGGTCACGCGGCTGAAGGAAATCCCTCATATCAATGTCAATGTCCGTCGCTAGCGTTCGGGCCATTAATTGCAAAACAGGGGATTTGCGATGCGCAGGGAAGAACTATTGCGGCTTCCGTCAATGCCTGCCGCGGGCCCGAGCTATCCCGCAGGACCCTACCGCTTCGTCAATCGCGAATTCCTGGTCATCACCTACGAGACCGATCCCGCGCTGATCCGTGCCGGGCTGCCTGAGCCGCTCGAGCCGATTGATCAGCCGATCGTGCACTACGAATGGATCAAGATGCCTGATAGTTCCGGCTTCGGCAGCTATACCGAGTCCGGTCTGGTGATCCCGGCGCGCTTGCACGGCGAAGAGGTCAATTTTGTTTCGCAGATGTACCTCGACGATGATCCGCCGATTGCGGCGGGCCGGGAGATCTGGGGCTTTCCGAAGAAATACGCCCATCCCAAGCTCGAGATCGTCAAGGACACGCTGACCGGCACGCTCGAATACGCCGGCCAGCTCGTCGCCATGGGCACCATGGGCTACAAGCATGAGAGCATGGCGGGCAATGGCGACATCACCCGCGCGACGCTGTCGAAGACGCAAGTTAATCTGAAGATGATCCCGGGGGTCGATGGCCGTCTCGAAGTCTGCCAGCTCGTCGCGATCAACCTGACCGACATCAACGTCAAGGGCTCATGGATCGGTCCCGGCCGGCTGCATCTGGTACCGCACGTCAATGCGCCGGTTGCGGATTTTCCGGTGCGGCGCGTGGTCGGCGCGCATCATTTCCTCGCCGATCTGACGCTGCCCTTCGGCCGCGTCGTGCACGATTACGACAAGGAAGCCGAGCTGGCCGCAACGGGTCTCGCGGCGGAGTAGACTGCGACATCAAACTGTAACAGAAGCGTAATTCAATCGTCGCGTGCCGGCGTGTGGGGAAGGTGCCCCGCACTGATATGTGCTGGCTTGCGCAGGGGTTGACGATGTCTCGCGTTGAGCTTCGGGCTGGTCATGTCGGCTGAACCAGCGAAAATTGTCAGCGTGCCGGCGGACGCCACTCCGGTGATCCCCGGCCTGGTGTGGGCGTTCCGTCTGCATGGCGACGGCACCGCTGAATCCTTGCCCATCGAAGCGCCGATCGAGTTCAGCCATGATGGCAGGCTCTGGCTGCATTTCAATCTGGCGGATGGTCGCAGCCGGCAATGGCTTGGCGGCCTGCAGTTTCCGATGCTGGCGCGCGATCTCTTGCTGTCGCATGACAATTTCCAGCAGCTCCACATCATCGACAACTGCGTCTATGGCGTGTTCTCCGATCTCGTGCGCGAGATCGACTCCCCAACGGAGGAAACCGGCTTCCTTCGCTTCGCGATGACCGAGCGTCTCCTGATCAGCGGCCGCCATCAGGCGCTGTGCGCGGTGGATGCCACGCGCCGCGTGCTCGAAGGCGGCCATCGTGTCGCGACGGTCGCGGCGCTGCTTGAGAAGATCATCGACGAGGTCGCCGACACCATGGACCGGATGGCCGACAAGATCGCCACCGAGATCGACGGCATCGAGGAACGGGTGCTGTCCGGCGAGACCAAGTCGGAGATGCGGGCCGGGCTCGGCCGGTTGCGGCGAACCTGTCTGCGGCTGCATCGTCAGCTTGCCGGCTTGCGTGTCCTGTTCCACCGGCTCGAGCAGAAGAGCCCCGAAAATCTCAGCCCGGCGCTAAGGCTGCATGCCGCAAAGCTCGCACAGCGGCTCGACGGTCTCGACCACGATATCACCGAGCTGCGCGAACGCAGCCGGCTGCTGGAGGAAGAGCTTCGCTTCAAGCTGGAGGAGGAGAGCAACCGGCATCTGCACGCGCTCTCTGTCGTGACCATGATGCTGCTGCCGCCGACGCTGGTTACCGGCATCTTCGGCATGAACACCAAGGGACTGCCGCTCACCGACGTCGACAGCGGCTTCCTGTGGGCCGCGGTGCTGTTGATCGCCGCCTCAGGCCTTGCCTATCTGATCATGCGTCGCCTGGGCATCGTCAAATAACGGGCTGCGGTATCATTGCATGTACCGAGTGCTCATCCGCGCGGTCACGGCATTCGCGGCGATCACTGCCCTTGCCCTCGCAGCCGCCCGCGCGGCAGATCAGCCCGACGGCGGCGACAAGGACCTGCGCGACAGGCTGGCCGATGCCGGCTACCAGTTCAGCCTGACCTATATCGGCGAGGGGCTCGCCAACGTCTCCGGCGGCACGCGTACCGGCGCGATCTATACCGGGCGTCTCGATCTCGGCACCACCATCGACCTTGAAAAGGTGATGGGCTGGACCGGCGCCACCTTCCACGCCAACGTGTTCCAGATCCATGGCGATGGCCTGTCGCGCAGCTATATCGGCAATCTGATGCTGGTCTCCGGCGTCGAGGCCTTGCCCTCGACGCGGCTCTATGAGCTCTGGATCGAGCAGCAACTGCTTGGCGGCAAGCTCGCCGTCCGCGTCGGCCAACAGGCCTCCGATGTCGAATTCATCGATAGCCAGTACGACGATATTTTCATCAACTCCGCGCTGGGCTGGCCCGGCATCACAGGCATCAACCTGCCGGCCGGCGGGCCGTCGCCGCCGCTTGCCGTGCCTGGTATTCGCATCAAGGCGGCGCTCTCGGACCGGATCACGGCCTATCTCGCACTGTTCGACGGCAGCGCGGCGTCGCCGGACGCGGACGACGCGCAGATCGCCAATGCCAACGGCCTTCTGTTCCGCGTCAACGATCCGTCGTGGTGGATCGGACAGCTCAAATACAAGTTCGAGATCGGCGAGAGCCGGCTGCCGGCGACGATCACCGGCGGTGGCTGGTATCACATGATGTCGTTTCCCGATCAGCGCTTTTCGGGTGACGGCCTGTCGCTCGCCGATCCGAATAGCTCGGGCAATCCGGCGTGGTGGCGCCGAAACCAGGGATTGTTCATGGTCTACGAGCAGCAATTGGCGCGCGCCGCATCGGGTTCGGACAAGGGCGTCGCATTCTTCATGCGGGCCTCGGTGAGCCCGTCCGATCGCAACCTGGTCAACGCCTATGTCGACGGAGGCTTCCTGTTCACCGGCTTCAGCGACGCCCATCCGAACGACAGGTTCGGCGTCGCTGCAACCTATGCCAGAATCTCCGACCGCGCCCGCGCTCTCGATCGCGACATCCAGTTCTTCACCGGAACGCCATACCCGATCCGCGACTACGAGGCGATCTTCGAGGTCACCTATCAGCATGAGGTCAGGCCCGGCTTCTATCTGCAGCCGGTGCTTCAATATATTGCGCATCCGGGCGGCGGCGCGGTCGATCCCTACGATCCCACGCAGACGCATCGCATCAAGGATGGTGTAATGGTCGGTGTACGTACGACCATCGCGTATTAGCTGCGTGATGAGTGACGACGTTACTCTGGAGGCGCGCCGCGACTTGTAGGGTGGGCAAAGCGGAGCGTGCCCACCACCCGCGTTCGGTGCAAGGAAAAGTGGGCACGCTGCGCTTTGCCCACCCCACGGGATCTAAGCGGCTGCCGCGACCGCTTTCAGCGCCGGCCGCCTGATCGCCAGCGCGATCGATGCAGCGACGAGGCAGAGCGCGCCGGCAATGAAGAAGGCGGGCAGGTAGCTTGCGTAGACCGTCCGCGACAGGCCGGCGCCAAAGGCGGCGGCACCGGCGCCGAGCTGATGTCCGGCAAAGATCCAGCCGAATACGAGATTGGCGCGCTCAACACCGAAGTTCTGCGCGGTCAGGCGCACGGTGGGCGGCACGGTAGCGATCCAGTCGAGCCCGTAGAACATCGCAAACAGCGACAGGCCGTAGAATGAGAAATCGGTGAACGGCAGGAAGATAAGCGACAGCCCGCGCAGGCCGTAATACCAGAACAGAAGCCAGCGGTTGTCATAGCGGTCCGACAGCCAGCCCGAGACGATGGTGCCGAAGAAATCGAAAATGCCCATCGCGGCGAGCAGGCTCGCAGCCTGCACCTGCGGAATGCCGAAATCGAGACACATCGGGATCAAGTGCACCTGGACCAGGCCATTGGTGGAGGCGCCGCAGATGAAGAAGGTCGCGAACAGGATCCAGAATACCGGCGACTTCGACGCGTCGCGCAGCGTGCCGAGCGCGACCGCCATGATCGGCGTGTTGCTCGGCGGCGGCGCGGGGAGTGGCTCCTTGCCGGTGTCGCCGAACGGGCGGAGGCCGACGTCGCTCGGCCGGTCGCGCATGACGAGCAGCACCAGGAAGGCGGACAGGCCGAGCACGACGCAGACCAGCGACAGCGCGATCCGCCAGCCGAAGCGCTCAGTGAGGGTTGCGATCAAGGGCAGAAAGACGAGTTGGCCGGTTGCGACACTCGCGGTCATGATGCCGATGACGAGGCCGCGCTGCGCGACGAACCAGCGCGCAGCGATCGTCGCGCCCAGCACCAGCGCCGTCATGCCGGTGCCGATTCCGATCACGACTCCCCACAGCAGCACCAACTGCCAGACCTGTGTCATCGCGAGCGAGGCAAGCAGGCCGGAAACCACGATGAGTTGGGCCACCAGGGTCACATTGCGCAAGCCGTAGCGATTCATCAGCGCCGCGGCAAAGGGCGCCATCAGACCGAACAGGATGAAACGGATCGAGAGCGCGGAGGAGATCTCCGCTGTGCTCCATCCGAACTCCTGCTGCAGCGGCACGATGAAGACGCCGGGCGCGCCGACGGTGCCGGCGGCAATTAGCGCGGCGAGGAAGGTGACGCCGACCATCACCCAGCCGTAATGGACATTGCGGCGGCCAAGGGCGGCCGCCAGCCAGTTCGAGATCATGCAGCCTCGGAAAATTCTAACTGGAAGGTTAGCTCGTCAGGCAGATACTGCCGCGAGGGAGGCATGACGTAAATGCCATACTTCCCTCGTTTCAGGACATTAGGGGGCGAAGGCTAATGCGCGACCCGCTCGACCGCGATCGCGGTAGCTTCGCCGCCGCCGATGCAGAGCGCGGCGACACCGCGCTTCAGGTTCTGCGCTTCCAGTGCATGCAGCAGCGTCACGATCAGCCGCGCGCCGGTGGCGCCGATCGGATGACCCAGCGCGCAGGCGCCGCCATTGATGTTGAGTTTTTCGCGGGGGATTGCGAGGTCGCGCTGCGCGGCCATTGCTACCACCGCGAACGCCTCGTTGATCTCGAACAGATCAACGTCGCCGACGCTCCAGCCGACTTTGTCGAGCAGTTTGCGGATCGCCGGGATCGGCGCCGTGGTGAACCATTGCGGCTCCTGGCTGTGGGTGGCATGGCCCTTGATCTCGGCCAGTACCGGCAGGCCGTCGCGATCGGCCAGCGAGCGCTTGGCGAGGATCAGCGCCGCGGCTCCGTCGGCATTGGCGGAGGAGGCGGCCGGCGTGATGGTGCCGTTGGCGCGGAATGCCGGCTTCAATCCGGGGATCTTGGCGGGATCCACTTTGAGCGGATGCTCGTCATTGGCGATCACGCGCGGGCCTGCCTTCTCCGTGATCGTGATCGACGCGATCTCGGCCTTGAACGCGCCGCCCTCGACCGCGTTGCGCGCCCGCGTGAGCGTCTCCATCGCGTAAGTGTCCTGGTCCTTGCGTGTGAACTGATAGGCCTCCGCGGTCGCCTCGCCGAAATCGCCCATCGAGCGTCCGGTCTCGTAGGCGTCCTCAAGTCCGTCCATCATCATGTGGTCGATGATGCGGTCATGGCCGGCGCGATAGCCGCCGCGCGCCTTGGCAAGCAGATACGGCGCGTTGCTCATGCTCTCCATGCCGCCGGACACCACGATCTCGGCCGAGCCGGCCTTGATGATGTCGTGCCCGAGCATGGTCGCCTTCATGCCGGAGCCGCAGACCTTGTTGACCGTGGTCGCCCCGGTTGCGTCGGGCAGTTTGGCGCCGCGCGCGGCCTGGCGGGCCGGCGCCTGGCCCTGGCCGGCCGGCAGCACATTGCCCATGAACACTTCATCGACGCGTTCAGGCGCGAGCTTTGCCCGCTCCAGCGCCGCACCGATCACATGGGAACCGAGCTTGTGCGCGCTGAACGGCGACAATTCGCCCATGAAACGGCCGAGCGGCGTACGGGCGGCGGAAAGGATAACGACGGGATCGGAGGCATTGGCCATGGCGGGCTCCCTGGAGGATTCTTTGGTCACATGATGGTAATCATATGATGCGCCGCAAAAATTGCAACGCCCGCCGGCATGAGAAATTGTCGTGCTTCATCCCCACCGCTGTCATCATCCGCGAAGGCGGATGATCCAGTAACCACAGAACGTCGTTTGGCGGGTACTGGATGCCCCGCCTTCACGGGGCATGACGGCGCGCTTTGCGGCTACCGCTTTCGCCCCAGAAACCCCTGCATCAGCCGCTGCGGCTCGCCGGTGAGGAACGATTTCCCGAACACGCCGACGCTCAGATTGACCGACTCCGTCAGCGGCAGTTCTTCCCATTGCCGCAGCAAATTCTTCTGGATGCGCAGCGCTTCGGGGCCGCATTCGAGCAGCGCCGCCACGGTGCGTTCGACCTCGGCGTCAAGCTCGCCTTGTTTCGCGACCTTGTCGACGAGGCCCCAGGCGAGCGCGGTGGGTGCGTCGATGTTCTCGGCGGTCATCACCAGCCAGCGCGCGCGGCTCCAGCCGATCAGGCGCGGCAGCAGCGCCGCATGGATCACCGAGGGGATGCCGACGCGCACCTCGGGCATGCCGAATTTGGCGTCATGCGCCGCGATCCGGAAATCGCAGGCTGCGGCCACTTCCAGCCCGCCGCCGAGACACCAGCCCGGCATTCGCGCGATGACCGGCGCCGGGAATCGGCGGACGGCCTCGCAGAGGTCGCGCAGTCGCGTAATGAAGATTTCCGCCGACTTCTGCTCGAGCTTGGCCATCTCCTTGATATCGGCCCCGCCGATCATGCTCTTCTCGCTCTGGCCGGCCAGGATCACCGCGCGAATATCGCGGTCATCGGCAAGCTTCTCGAACCCTTCGCGGACGCCATCGGTGACGGCCGAGCTCAGGATGTTCAGCGAGCCGGCGTTGCAGACGGTGAGGCGGACCACGCCGCGGGAATCGCGGTCGACGCCGCAATGGGGGTTGAGCATTTCCATGGCATCATCTCGGGCAGGGGAACATCCGGCCACTTCCCGGACAATGGCGGCGCTTGTCAAGCCGTCGCGCAACCGGTGTTGCGACGCAGCAGCGCGTGCAATAGAATGATGATTATCATCTAACGTCACTTGAAAGGAGTTGCCATGACCTTCGCCGATACTGTCGATCTGCTCTCGCCAACATCCCGCCGCGAGCGGGTGGTGCATTGGCAGGCGCCTGGGCCGATCGCGAAGGTCGCTGCCGCGATGACGGGGATGGAAGCGATGTGCGGGATCCGCGACGGCATCCTGCCGCCGCCGCCGTTCGCCAAACTGATCGGTTTCCGGATGGCTGTCGTCGAGCCCAGCCGGATCGTGATGGAACTCGATCCCGAGGAGAGCCTCGAGAACACCATCGGGCTCCTGCACGGCGCGACCGCCGCGGCATTGCTCGATACTGCCATGGGTTGCGCGATCTCGACCATGCTCCCCGCCGGCCAGACCTCCGTCACGCTCGACCTGAAGCTCACTTATCTGCGACCGCTGTCGGTGCGTTCAGGCACGATCCGGGCAGAGGGCAAGGTGATCAAGCTCGGCCGCCAAAACAGCTACACCGAAGGTTTCGTCCGCGACGGCGCCGGCAATCTTGCAGTGCACTCTACCGCGACCTTCGCCATGATCGGTGGCGCGAATTTGAAATAGCTGCAGCTTTCTTTACATCTTGATGCTATTATATGACCGGAAACATCCAATGAGACCCCCATGCGTTATTCGAAAGAGCACAAGGCGGAGACCCACGAGCGGATCGTGAAGCAGGCCTCGGTCAGACTGCGCGAACGCGGCGCCCATGGCATCGGCGTCGCCGATCTGATGAAGGAAGTCGGCCTGACTCATGGCGGCTTCTACGCCCATTTCGATTCCCGCGAGGCGCTGGTGATCGAGGCGTTCGGCTACGCCATGGACCGCGGCAACGAGCGTTGGCGCAAGATCGTTGAGGAGACGCCGCCGGAGAAGCGGCTGGCAACCATCGTCGATTCCTATCTGACGACGACGCACCGCGACGATCCCGGCCGCGGCTGCGCGGTTCCTTCGCTCGGCGCCGAGATCGCCCGCGAAAGCCCGAAGACCCGCAAGGCCTTCGCCGCCAAGCTGGAACGCATGATCGACATGATAGCCGACCAGATTCCGGACGTATCGCCGAAGGCCGCACGCAAGCAGGCGATGGCAACGCTTGCGACCATGATGGGAACCGTCGTGATGGCCCGCATCGCCGGCAATGGCGAGTTCTCCGACGAGATCCTCGCTTCGGGCCGCGAAGCCGTATTGTCTCGTGCCGCCAAGCCGGCGGCCAAGAAGCCGCGCGCCAAGGCGCATTGAAGCTTCCGCTGCGCCAACCTGGGTCGTCCCGGGCTTGACCCGGGACCCATAACCACAGGACTTGATGAGGCGCGAGGCTATAACGGCTTGCTCGCACCACAACACGTCCCTTTGGTTATGGGTCCCGGCTTTCGCCGGGACGACACCGTGTTGTCATGGCGGGCGCCTCGCTTCCGTTAAACAACGCCCGCTCATCCTCGACCGTCTCGTAGATGTAATCCGCCACCGCGCGGATGCGGGCGAGGTCCTTGCTGTCGGCATGCATCAGAAGCCAGAAGGTGCGTGATATCCGCACTTCCTCCGGCAGCACCGGTGACAATTCCGGATGCGCCGTCGCCATGAAATGCGGCAGCACGGCGATGCCGTAGCCGGCGATGGTCGCGTTGAGCTGCGCGATCAGATTGGCGCTGCGGAATTTGGCGGAAATCTTCGGCGAGACCTGCGGCAGGTAGTCGAGCTCGGGCGTGAACAAGAGTTCCTCGATGTAGCCGACGAAGCGATGCTGTTGCAGGTCAGCGCGCGAAGCGATGTCCGGCGCGCGCTCGAGATAGGCGGGCGCAGCGTAGAGGCCGAGGCTGTAGTCGAGCAGCTTGCGCCCGACGATGCGGCCTTCCTTCGGCATCGTCAGGCTGATCGCGATGTCAGCCTCGCGCTTCGACAGGCTGAACAATCGCGCCGTCGCCACCAGTTGCAGATCGACATCGGGATATCGATCGGTGAACTTCACCAGGCGCGAGGCTAGGAAGTGGCTGCCAAAACCGTCGGGCGCGCCGATCCGCACCGTCCCTGTCAAATGCGCGCGCGAGCCGCCGACCGCCTCCTGGTTGGCGACGATGGTCGATTCCATCGCCTCCGCGCTGTCGGCGACGCGCTGGCCGGCTTCGGTCAGGAGGTAGCCGGTCTTGCGGCGGTCGAACAACTTCGCCGAAAGGTGATGCTCCAGCCGGTCGACACGGCGGATCACCGTGGCATGATCCACGCCGAGTTGTTTTGCCGCAGCCGACACCGATCCGCCGCGCACGATGGCGAGCACGAAGCGAAAATCATCCCAGTCGATCGCGCCGCCTTGATCCAGCATTTCCGCACATCTATGGTGCAATTTATCGGACTTGAATCCCATAAAATGCGGGTCAATAGGGTTTGTAAAGCGATCTAGAGCGTTTTCGAGCGAAGTGGATACCGGTTCGCGTGAAGAAAACGTGTCGAAACTAAAGGTGCGGATCAGGCGTTCGGCCGGGACCAGGGAGGTTTTCATGCGTTCAATCGGACATTTCATCGGTGGCAAGGAGGTCAAGGGCACCTCGGGCCGGACGGCCGACGTCTTCGAGCCGATGACCGGCGATGTGCAGGCCAAGGTGGCGCTGGCCTCGAAGGCTGAGCTGCGCGCCGCGGTCGAGAATGCCAAGGCCGCGCAGCCCGAATGGGCGGCGACCAACCCGCAGCGGCGCGCCCGCGTGATGATGAAGTTCCTGGAACTGGTGCAGCGCGACTATGACAAGCTCGCCGAGCTCTTGGCGCGCGAGCACGGCAAGACCGTTCCCGATGCCAAGGGCGACATCCAGCGCGGTCTGGAAGTGGTCGAGTTCGCCTGCGGCATCCCGCATCTGATGAAGGGCGAATACACCGAAGGCGCCGGCCCGGGCATCGACATCTATTCGCTGCGCCAGCCGCTCGGGGTCGTTGCCGGCATTACGCCGTTCAATTTCCCGGCGATGATCCCGATGTGGAAGTTCGCGCCCGCGATCGCCTGCGGCAACGCGTTCATCCTGAAACCTTCGGAGCGCGATCCCGGCGTGCCGATGCGGCTTGCGGAACTGATGATCGAAGCCGGCCTGCCGCCGGGCATCCTCAATGTCGTCAACGGCGACAAGGAAGCGGTCGACGCCATCCTCGACGATCCCGATATCAAGGCGATCGGCTTCGTCGGCTCCTCGCCAATCGCGCAATATATCTACGAGCGCGCGGCGGCGACCGGCAAGCGCTGCCAGTGCTTCGGCGGCGCCAAGAACCACGCCATCGTGATGCCCGACGCCGACATGGACCAGGCGGTCGACGCGCTGATCGGCGCCGGCTACGGCTCGGCCGGTGAGCGCTGCATGGCCGTCTCGGTCGCCGTCCCCGTCGGCAAGACCACCGCCGACCGTCTGATGGAAAAGCTGATCCCGCGCGTGGAATCCTTAAAGATCGGCACCTCGATCGATCCGTCCGCCGATTACGGTCCGCTGGTGACGCGCGAGGCGGTCGAGAAGGTCAAGGGCTATATCGATATCGGCATCAAGGAAGGCGCAACGCTCGCGGTCGACGGCCGCGGCTTCAAGATGCAGGGCTATGAGAACGGCTTCTATCTCGGCGGCTCGCTGTTCGACAACGTCACCAAGGACATGCGGATCTACAAGGAAGAGATCTTCGGCCCCGTGCTGTCGGTGGTGCGCGCGCATGACTACAACGAAGCGCTGGCGCTGCCGTCCGACCACGACTACGGCAACGGGGTCGCCATCTTCACCCGCGACGGCGATGCGGCGCGCGATTTCGCCGCCAAGGTGAATGTCGGCATGGTCGGCATCAACGTGCCGATCCCGGTGCCGATCGCCTATTACACCTTCGGCGGCTGGAAGAAGTCCGGCTTCGGCGACCTCAACCAGCATGGTCCGGATTCGATCCGCTTCTACACCAAGACCAAGACGGTCACCTCGCGCTGGCCGTCGGGCGTCAAGGAAGGCGCGGAGTTCTCGATCCCGACGATGAAGTGACGGTGTAGCCTGGCCCGTCATTGCGAGCGCAGCGAAGCAATCCATGGCGCAGCAAGCGGAGGCGTGGATTGCTTCGTCGCTTCGCTCCTCGCAATGACGACAAGAATGAGCAGCCCACTATGCAGTTCGCTCTGAACGAGGACCAGGTCGCCATTCGTGACATGGCGCGGGCGTTTGCGGCGGAGAAGATCGCGCCGCATGCGCTGCGCTGGGACGAGGAGAAGCATTTTCCGGTCGACGTGATGCGGGAGGCGGCAGCCCTTGGCATGGGCGGCATCTACATCAAGGACGATGTCGGTGGCTCCGCGATGACGCGGTTCGACGCGGCGCTGATCTTCGAGGCGCTCGCGACCGGCTGTCCGACGACGTCGGCCTTCATCTCCATCCACAACATGGCGTCGTGGATGATCGATGCCTTCGGCAACGATACCCAGCGCCAGAAATGGCTGCCAAAGCTCTGCACGATGGAGCTGCTGGCGAGCTATTGCCTGACCGAGCCGGGCTCCGGCTCGGATGCCGCGGCGCTGCGCACCCGCGCGGTGCGCGACGGCGACCATTACGTGCTGAACGGCCAGAAGCAGTTCATCTCGGGCGCCGGCGGCGGCGATCTCTATGTCGTGATGGTCCGCACCGGCGGCGACGGCCCCGGCGGCATCTCGACATTGGTCATCCCCGCCGACACGCCGGGCCTCTCGCTCGGCGCCAACGAACGCAAGATGGGCTGGAATGCGCAGCCGACGCGCGCGGTGATCTTCGAGAACGCGCGCGTGCCGGTCGAGAACCGTTTGGGCGAAGAAGGCATCGGCTTCAAGATCGCGATGGCCGGCCTCGACGGCGGCCGGCTCAACATCGCGGCCTGCTCGCTCGGCGGCGCCCAGAGCGCGCTCGACAAGGCGCTCGCCTACATGAAGGACCGCAAGGCGTTCGGAAAGCGGCTCGAGGAATTCCAGGCGCTGCAGTTCCGCGTCGCCGACATGGCGACCGAACTCGAGGCAGCGCGCACCTTCCTGTGGCGCGCCGCCGCGGCGCTCGACCGTAGGGATCCCGAGGCGACCAAGCTCTGCGCGATGGCGAAGCGCTTCGGCACCGATGTCGGCTTCGAAGTCGCCAACCAGGCGCTGCAACTGCACGGCGGCTATGGTTATCTCAGCGAATATGGCGTCGAGAAAATCGTGCGCGATTTGCGCGTGCACCAGATCCTGGAAGGAACCAACGAGATCATGCGGCTGATCGTGGCGCGGAAGATGATCGAGGGAGCGCGATGACGGCTGCCGTGCAAGATGAAGGCGACCTGATCGTTCGCCGTGAAGGGGCGGCGGGCGTGATCCGGCTCAACCGTCCCAAGGCGATCAACGCCATGACGCTGGAGATGTCTGAAGGCATCGACGCGGCGCTGGACCGGTTCGAGTCCGATCCTACTGTTGCCGTGGTGCTGCTGGAAGGCGCCGGCGACCGCGGCCTCTGCGCCGGCGGCGACATCCGCGGGCTCTACGAGAGCTCCAAGGCGGGAGGCGATCTCGGCAAGCGGTTCTGGCGCCAGGAATACGTCATGAACGCCCGGATCGCGAAATATCCGAAGCCGTACGTGGCGTTCATGGATGGATTGGTGATGGGCGGCGGCGTCGGCCTGTCCGGCCACGCTTCGCACCGTGTCGTCACCGAGCGCACCAAGCTGGCGATGCCCGAAGTCGGTCTCGGCTTTTTTCCTGATGTCGGCGGCACCTGGCTGTTGTCGCGTTCGCCCGGCGAACTCGGTAGCTATTTTGGCCTGACCGGACAGACCATGAACGGGCCCGATGCGATCTATGCGAAGTTTGCAGACGCCGAGGTGCCGTCGTCGAAATTGCCTGAATTGCGCGAGGCGCTGACGAAAGTCCGCGCCGGCGTGACGCACGCCGAGATCAGGAAGCTGATCGACGGCTTTGCGACCGGCGAGACCTCAGATCCTGCTGCGGCGATGCAGCCCAGGATCGATGCCTGGTTCGCGCATGATCGCATGGAAGACATCATCGCATCGCTGCAGCAAGACGGCTCGGAATTCGCACTGTCGACCTTGAAGGTGCTGAACGAGAAGTCGCCGCGCGGCATGGTGGTGACGTTGAAGCTGTTGCGGCTGGCGCGGACATCGTCCTCGCTCGAGGAATGCCTGGTGCGGGAATATCGCGCCGCGCTCGCGGTGTTCGCTAGCGACGATTTCCGCGAGGGCGTGCGCGCCGCCGTGATCGACAAGGACCGCAATCCGAAATGGTCGCCGGCGCGGGTCGAGGATGTGACACCGGAAATGCTGGCGCCATACTTCGCCGAGATCGGCGCCGACGAGCTGACATTTAAACAATAGACGACAGGACGGGGAGGACATCCAGATGGCAACGATTGCATTCATTGGCCTTGGCAACATGGGCGGTCCGATGGCTGCCAACCTGGTGAAGGCCGGCCACAAGGTGGTGGCCTTCGACCTGGTGGCCGCGTCGCGCAATCAGGCTCAGAGCGATGGCGCCGCGATTGCTGAAAGCAGCGTCGCCGCGGTGAAGGGCGCTGACATCGTCATCACCATGCTGCCGGCCGGCAAGCATGTGCTGTCGGTGTGGAACGAGATCCTGCCCGCGGTGACCAAGGGTGCGCTTATCATCGACAGCTCGACCATCGATGTCGAAAGCGCGCGAGAGGCGCATGCGCTTGCGGCCAAGCACGGCGTTTTGTCGGTGGATGCGCCGGTCTCCGGCGGCACCGGCGGCGCCAAGGGAGCGACGCTCACCTTCATGTGCGGCGGCGAGGACGGGGCGTTCGCGGCGGCCAAGCCCGTGCTGGAGAACATGGGCAAGAAGATCGTGCATTGCGGCGGCGCCGGTGCAGGGCAGGCGGCCAAGATCTGCAACAACATGATCCTCGGCATTTCCATGATCGGCGTCGGCGAAGCCTTCGTGCTCGCGGAGAAGCTCGGGCTCTCGCATCAGGCGCTGTTCGACGTCGCCTCGACTTCGTCGGGCCAGTGCTGGGCGATCACGAGCTATTGCCCGGTGCCGGGCCCGGTTCCGACCTCACCGGCCAACAACGGCTACAAGCCCGGCTTCGCCGCGAACCTGATGGTGAAGGATCTGACGCTGGCGCAGGACGCCGCCAACACCGCCGGCGCGGTGACGCCGCTCGGCAAGCATGCGCAGGAGATCTATCAGGCGTTCGATGCAGCCGGTCACGGCGGGGTCGACTTTTCCGGAATTATCCAGCACGTTAGAGCACTCGCCGGAAAATAATGGTCGCTGGTTTCCCTTAGCGGCCGGATAAGGCGCGGAGGGAATGACCTGATGACCACCTTTCAGGAAGCGCGCGCGTTTCTGCTTCAGCACCGCACGGATTACGAGACCGCGGCATTGGGTTTTCGCTGGCCCGATCCGGTGCCCTTCAACTGGGCGCTGGACTGGTTCGATGCCGAGCTCGCGCAAAACCCTGACAGCCGCGACCGCGCGGCGCTGTGGATCGTCGATGCCGGCAGCGACCGCGAGACGAAACTGTCGTTCGCCACGCTGTCGCGCCGCTCCAATCAGGTCGCGAATTTCCTGCGCGCGCAAGGCTTGAGGCGCGGCGATCATTTGCTGCTTCTGCTCGGCAATGTCGTGCCGCTCTGGGAGACCATGCTGGCCGCGATGAAGCTCGGCGTCGTCGTGATTCCTGCAACCACGCTGCTGACGGCAGACGAATTGCGCGACCGGCTCGACCGCGGCAAGGCGAGGGCGGTGGTCGCAACGCAGGATCAGGTTGCGAAGTTCTCCGGCCTCGGCAGCGATAAACTCGTGCGCATCGTGGTCGGAGCGACATCGCAGCACGACGGCTGGCTGCCGTTCGAGCAGGCCGCGGATGCATCGGAAACCTTCACGCCCGATGGGCCGACCAAGGCCGACGACCCGATGCTGCTCTATTTCACGTCGGGAACCACGGCGAAGCCGAAGCTGGTGCGGCACAGCCAGCGCAGCTATCCGGTCGGTCATCTCTCGACCATGTACTGGATAGGCCTGCAGCCGGGCGACGTGCATCTCAACATCTCCTCGCCCGGCTGGGCCAAGCACGCCTGGAGCTGCTTTTTCGCGCCTTGGAATGCTGGCGCCACCGTGTTCGTGGTCAACCAGCCGCGCTTTGACGCCAAGTCACTGCTGTCAACGATCGGCCGCTGCGGCGTCACCACGCTGTGCGCGCCGCCGACGGTGTGGCGCCTGTTCATCCAGGAGAAGCTGTCGACCTTCAAGGTGTCGCTCCGCGAGGTCTGCGGCGCCGGCGAACCGCTCAACCCGGAAGTGATCGATCAGGTGCAGGCGGCATGGGGCCTGACCATTCGCGACGGCTATGGCCAGACCGAGACCACTGCGCTGGCCGGCAACTCGCCGGGCCAGAAGGTCAAGATCGGCTCGATGGGCCGGCCGCTGCCCGGCTATCGCGTCGCGATTACCGATCTCGACGGCAATCCGACCCGGGAGGGCGAGGTCACGCTGGTACTCGGTGCCGACAGGCCCGCTGGTCTGATGCAGGGCTATCAGGGCGATGACGGCAAGCTCTCCGGAGCCGACGGCGCGATCTATCGCAGCGGCGACGTCGTGTTCAGCGATGAGGACGGGTATTTGACCTTCGTCGGCCGCACCGACGACGTGTTCAAATCATCCGATTACCGCATCAGCCCGTTCGAACTGGAAAGCGTCCTGCTCGAGCATGAGGCGGTCGCGGAAGCTGCTGTCGTGCCGAGCCCCGATCCGATCCGTCTCGCAATCCCGAAGGCCTATGTGCTGCTGGTCTCGGGCGTCGAGCGCACGCCGGAAACGGCGTTGTCGATCTTTGGGCATCTGCACACCCGCCTGGCGCCGTTCAAGCGCATCCGCAAGATCGAGCTTGTCACCGAGCTGCCCAAGACCATCTCCGGAAAGATCCGCCGGGTGCAGTTGCGTCGGCTCGAACATGAGGATAATCGCGAGGACAGTTTGCGCGGCGTTGAGTTCCGCGAGGAAGAATTCCCGGAGCTGCAGAAGGTCCGCGCGACTGGATCGGAGAATTAGAAAAATGAACGAAGTCTGGAAGAAGCCGCCCGTGTCGCTGAAGACGTATCAGGGCATGGTCGGCAAGGAGATCGGCGTGTCGGCCTGGCACCTGGTCGATCAGCAGCGCATCGATACCTATGCCGACGTGATCGAGGATCACCAGTTCATCCATGTCGACCCTGAGCGCGCGAAGGACACCCCGTTCGGCACCACGATCGCCCACGGTTTCCTGACGATGTCGCTGCTCAGTATCATGTCCTACCAAGTGATGCCCGTCATCGAGGGCACCACGATGGGCGTCAATTACGGTTTCGACAAGCTGCGCTTCATCTCGCCGGTGCGCTCCGGCAAGCGCGTCCGCGGACGCTTCGTGCTCGCCGAGGCCAAGCTGCGCAAGCCGACCGAGCTGGCGTCGCGCACGAACGTTACGGTCGAGATCGAAGGCGAGGAAAAGCCGGCGCTGGTCGCCGACTGGCTCGGCCTGATCTACTTCGCCTGAGCCGCTCCTTTCAGCGTCATGGCCGGGCTTGACCCGGCCATCCATCGCTGCTCAAAACGCTTTGATTTTTGATGGATGCCCGGGTCAAACCCGGGCATGACAAATCGGGAACACACTTCATGACAATCAGGTTTGACGGACGCGTCGCCATCGTCACCGGCGCGGGCAATGGTCTCGGACGGGCACACGCGCTGGGGCTCGCGAGCCGTGGTGCCAAGGTGGTGGTCAATGATTTCGGCGGCGCGCGCGACGGTACCGGCGCCTCGCTGTCGCCGGCTGAAGCTGTGGTCGAGGAGATACGGAAAGCGGGCGGCACCGCGATCGCCGACGGCGCCGACGTCTCGAACTTCGAGCAGGTCACGGCGATGGTCGAGCGCGCGACCAAGGAGTGGGGCAGCGTCGATCTGCTTTGCGCCAATGCCGGCATCCTGCGCGACAAGTCGTTCGGCAAGCTCGAAGTCGCCGATTTCCAGAAGGTGTTGGATGTCCATCTCGTCGGCAGCTTCTACTGCTGCAAGGCGGTGTGGGCCGGCATGCGCGACCGCAATTACGGCCGCATCGTGCTGACGACATCGTCCTCAGGCCTCTACGGCAATTTCGGTCAGGCCAATTACGGTGCGGCCAAGGCCGGCATGGTCGGGCTGATGAACGTGCTCGCCGAGGAAGGCCGCAAGAACAACATCCGCGTCAACACCATCTCGCCGACGGCCGCGACCCGCATGACCGAGGAATTGCTGCCGCCGCAGGCGCTAGCGCTGATGAAACCGGAAGCGATTACGCCGGCGGTGGAATATATGCTGAGCGAGGATGCGCCGACCCGCACCATCATGGGCGCCGGCGCCGGCTCGTTTGCGGTGATCAAGATCCTGGAGACCGAGGGCATCAACCTGCCGCCCTCCGAATGGACCCCCGACGCCATCGCCGCGCATTTCGCTGAGATCAGCGACATGTCGAAAGCCAGGGCGTTGCAGGGCGCGTTCGAGCAGACGCAGAAATATGTCGCCCAGGCGGCAGCAAGAGCAGGGGTCAAGCTGTAACGCGACGTCGCGTCGCCGCACTCAACCGTCATGGCCGGGCTTGACCCGGCCATCCACTTCGTGAGGGCTGCGCAAGTTGTTCGTGGATGCCCGGGTCAAGGCCGGGCATGACGGCCGTTTTGCGGTACGAGAATCCTGCCTAAACTCAAGCCATGCCTTCCACTCCACACCAAGTTGCCGTCATCGGCGCCGGCCCCGCCGGCCTGATGGCGGCTGAGGTGCTGGCGCAGGCCGGCGCGCTGGTCACGATCTACGACGCGATGCCGTCGGCTGGCCGCAAATTCCTGATGGCCGGCCGCGGCGGCCTCAATCTCACCCACAGCGAGCCGCTGCCAAGATTCCTCGCGCGCTATCGCGAGGCGATGCCGCATCTTGAGGCCGCCATCGAAGCGTTCCCACCGCAAGCGTTGCGCGACTGGAGTGAGGCGCTGGGCCAGCCGACCTTTGTCGGCTCCAGCGGCCGTGTCTTCCCGAAAGCGTTCAAGGCCTCGCCGCTGCTGCGCGCCTGGCTGCGCCGGCTCGACGGCGCGGGTGTGCGGCTGTTGCTGCGGCATCGCTGGAGCGGGTGGGACAATGACGGCCGCCTGCTGTTTCAAACGCCGGAAGGAACGCGCGCCGTTGAAGCCCGCGCCACCATCCTGGCGCTCGGCGGCGCGAGCTGGCCGCGACTCGGATCTGATGGCGCATGGGTGGATGTGCTCACGGCAAAAGGCATAAAGATCTCGCCGTTACGTCCAGCCAATTCCGGCTTCACCGTCGCCTGGTCGGATATCTTCCGCGACCGCTTCGAAGGCCAGCCCCTTAAGAGCGTTGCGCTGAGCATCGGCGGACAGACGGTGCGTGGCGAAGCCATCGTAACCCGCACCGGCATCGAGGGCGGCGCCATCTATGCGCTATCGGCAGATCTGCGCGAGGCGATCCTCCGCGACGGCGAGGCAACGCTCGCTATCGCACTACGGCCCGATCTCTCGGTCGATGAACTCGCCGCAAAGCTATCAACGCCGAAGGGCAAGCAATCGTTCTCGAACTTCCTGCGCAAGACCGCAAATCTGTCGCCCGTCGCCATCGGCCTGCTGCAGGAAGCGGCGAAAGCATCAGGTGAGTCTTTGCCCTTGCAGCCTCCCGCCGATCTCGCGCGCCTCATCAACGCCGTACCCTTGCGCCTCTCCGGCACAGCACCCATCGCCCGCGCCATCTCCACCGCCGGTGGCATCGCCTTCGACGAGCTCGACGACAACTTCATGCTCCGCCGCTTGCCCGGCATCTTCGTCGCCGGCGAGATGCTCGACTGGGAAGCGCCCACCGGCGGCTATCTCTTGCAGGCGTCGTTTGCGACGGGCGCCGCCGCGGGGAAGGGCGCGTTGAACTGGCTCGATGCGTAGGATGGCTAGAGCACAGCGAAACCCATCATCTTAGTCCCGATGAGGAGTTGATGGGTTTTGCTGCACTCAGCCGAAGGCGCTGTACGACGTCCAGATTTTTTGCACTGCGCGGCACGGTTTGCACTGCCATCAGTTCGACGGCTGTGCTCTCCTTGGCTGCGCGACCTCTCGCTGGCCACTCAGCCCCCAGCCCCGGTCGGCGGAGAGGAAGCGCGCCCCGGCGTTGATCCCCACGATCGCGCCGGGGCACGATCGCGTTGGTCGCCTTGTGAGTTGAGCTGGAGTGGCAGCCATGGTGCAGAACCTCGTAGCCGGACTGGTCGTGGTGGCTTTGGTTATCATGGGCGTGCTTGCGTACGCCCAGAAACATGAAGGGTGCTTGCACGGGCACTCGCTCCAAACCTTCAAGCCCTGTGGATCAGTCAGTGCTGAAATGTAGCGACGCCGCGGCTGACCTCGCACGATATGGCGCCCGCGCCGCAGTCGGCGGTGCGGTCGAGCACCATCACTTAGTCAGCTACCTTTTTTGCTAAGCCTGGGCCAGGCCTATGCCTAAATCCCATTCGGCGTACAGGCCATCAGCAACTTGGCAGACTCGAGAAGCTGATGTTGGCTTGAGCCTTTGATTATCCGGCTTAGGTTCGGCAGTACAAAGACGATTTCGTCATCGTCTTGCATAGTATAGTGATTATCGTGCTCTTCTTCGGTGATGATGACGGCACGCCTCAGTGCCATGCCGGTTTCTCGATTAATCAGTTCCGTAGCCTCATCTACGGCCTGTTTCGTCGGAATGTTGCTGTCGGGGTCCCGGTCCAATATGTGTCCACGGTTGTTCCACACCTCAACGATCACTCTCGGAAGGTCGGTGTCGGGGTAGGAAAGAGTTGGCTGTGTGATGTCTCTATCTTCCGTGCCCCGAGCTGTCTTCACTTTCCTGATGACGGCCACGGTCAATTCCTCCCTAATGAAAAGCATTTTGCAGTAGGGCGCTACCCAGTCGTAGTAATTTATGCCTGCAAGCTAGCGTTGTACATGCGCCAGATTAGCGCGTGAACTAGACAGCGCCTCTGCCATATAGGCGCTGCGCCAAACTCGACGGAGGAATGTTTCGATCTCTGCCAGCAAGTGACGCGCCCCAGCCGACCGTCTGATGAGGAGAGAGGGATGTCTCGAATGAGCGCTGCCAGCTCGGTCGCCAAGTCGAGCCAGCGGGTAGGCGTATTGTGAGAGATTCAGATCACCATGCTGTAGCTAGCGCAGCTTTCCGCGCGCGGCGACCGGCAGCGTGCCGATGATCTCGTCGCCGCGCACCATCACCACCTCGTCCATCATGTTGACGACGACGCAGACGTGATTGGGTACGATGCGGACGACGTCGCCGACATTGGGACGCGTGTTGCTGCGGGAGAGATCGAGGAAGCCGTGCTCCTCGGCGAACTTCGCGATCTTGGCCTCGGGATGTTCGAGGATCAGCCCGTGGCCTTCGAGTCCGCCGGTGTCGGTGGTCAGCGTCTTCGAGCCGGCATCGAGGATGCCGCGCTCGGGGGCGGCGCGGCTCACCACCGTCGAATAGATGTGCAGCGCGCAGTCGTCCCAGGTGGCGACGCCGGCGGCGACCTGCATGCGGTCGTTGTAGATATAGGTGCCGAAGCGATGTTCGGTCGCGCCCTTCAGCTTGCCGAGATTTTTCAGGTTCGGTGTGCCGCCGGTGGATACGATGGTCGCGTCAAGCCCGTGGGCGCGCACGCCGGCCAGCGCCTCGTCGAAGAATTTCTGCGCGTCCGCCCAGCCGGTCTCGGTCGGATACAGCATGAATCCGGCAAACTGTAGCCCCTTGCCGCCGGCGATCTCGCGCGCCAATGCGACGGCATCTGCCGGAGTCTCGACGCCGGCGCGCTTGCGCCCCGTATCGCATTCGACCACGACCGACAGCGTGCGGTCCGACGCAGCCGCAGCCTTCGGCAGGTCGGCGACGACAACCGAATTGTCCGCCGCTACGGTGACGTTTGCTTTCCCCTGCAGCGCGCCCAGCCGGGCCATCTTCTCGTCGCCCAGCAAATTGTAGCTGATCAGGATGTCGGAGATCCCGGCCTCTGCCATGATCTCGGCCTCGCCGAGCTTCTGGCAGGTGATGCCCTTGGCACCGGCCGCGATCTGCATCTGCGCCAGCATCGGGTTCTTGTGGGTCTTGATATGCGGACGATGCGCCACGCCGGCCGCATCGCACGCCGCCTGGATTCGCGCGATGTTGCGTTCGACGCGGTCCATGTCGATGACGGCGCAAGGCGTGCCATAGTCGCGGGCGATTTTTGCGGCGAGGGGATTGGTCATGGATTATGCCTGTTCAATTTCTTCGCGCAGCACTTCGAGTTCGAGCCAGCGGTCTTCGGCGGCGGAAAGCTCCTGCTGCGCCTTGGCGATCGCGGCGGAGGCGTCGTCGAATGTCTTGCGATCCTTCGCGTAGAGGTTGGGATCGTCAAGCAGCTTCTGCTGCTTTGCGATTTCCGCGTGCAATTTCTCGATCGTCTTCGGCAATGTCTCCAGCGCGTGCTTCTCGTTGAAGCTCAGCCGCCGCTTTGGCGTAGCCGTCGGCGCCGCGGCCTTCGTTCCCTTTTTCTCCTCGACAACCGTCGTCTTCACTGCCTCGCGCTTCAGATCCGCGCCGCGCTGCGCCAGCATGTCGGTGTAGCCGCCCGCATATTCGATCCAGCGGCCATCGCCCTCGGGCACGATCACTGACGTCACCACGCGATCGAGGAAGTCGCGATCATGGCTGATCAGGATCACCGTGCCCTCGTAATCGCCGAGCATCTCCTCGAGCACGTCGAGGGTTTCGAGATCGAGATCGTTGGTCGGCTCGTCCAGCACCAGGAGGTTCGAGGGTTTTGCAAGTGCGCGAGCCAGCATCAGCCGGCCGCGCTCGCCGCCGGAGAGCACTTCCAGTGGTGTGCGGATCTGCTCCTGCGAGAACAGGAAGTCCTTCATGTAGCTGACGACATGCTTCGGCTTGCCGCCGACCATCACATGGTCGCCGCGACCGCCGGTCAGGGCTTCCGACAGCGTCGATTTCGGATCGAGGCTTTCGCGGTGCTGGTCGAGCGTTGCCATTTCAAGGTTCACGCCGAGCCGCACGCTACCGGCATCGGGTGCCTCCGCGCCGGTCAGCAGGTTGACCAGCGTGGTCTTGCCGGCGCCGTTCGGGCCGACGATGCCGACGCGGTCGCCGCGCTGGATGCGGATCGAGAAATCCTCCACGATGTTGCGCTCGCCGAATGCCTTGCCGATGCTCTTCGCCTCGATCACCAGCCGTCCGGATTTGTCTGCCTCGGCAGCAGCGAGATTGGCGCTGCCCGCGGTGCCGCGATAGTTCCGCCGCTGCGCGCGCAGCGTATGCAGATTGGCAAGCCGCTTGACGTTGCGCTTGCGTCGTCCGGAGACGCCGTAGCGCAGCCAGTGCTCCTCGTTGACGATCTTGCGGTCGAGCTTGTGCTGATCGCGCTCTTCCTCGGCCAGCACCTCGTCGCGCCAGGCCTCGAATGCGCCGAAGCCGCGGTCGATCTGCCTGATCTGGCCGCGGTCGAGCCAGGCGGTCGCGCGCGACAAATTGGTGAGAAAGCGGCGGTCGTGGCTGATCAGCACCAGCGCCGAGCGCCGGTTCTGCAATTCGCCTTCCAGCCATTCGATGGTCGGCAGATCGAGATGGTTGGTCGGCTCGTCCAGCAGCAGGATGTCGGGCGAGGGCGCTAGTGCCCGCGCGAGCGCCGCGCGACGCGCCTCGCCGCCGGAGAGATGGGCGGGATCTTCGTCGCCGTGCAGTCCGAGCTGCTCGAGCAGATAGCGCGCCTGATAATGGTCATCGCCGGGTCCAAGACCGGCTTCCACATAGGCGAGCGTGGTGGCGTGATCGCCGAAATCCGGCTCCTGCGGCAGATAGCGGATGGTCGCGCCGGGCTGCACGAAACGGCTGCCGGCGTCAGGCTCGACCAAACCGGCCGCGATCTTGAGCAGCGTCGATTTGCCGGAGCCGTTGCGCCCGATCAGGCACACGCGCTCTTCGGCCGAGACCGAGAGCTCGACGCCCGTGAGTAGCGGCGTGCCGCCGAACGTCAGCCTGATGTCCTTGAGCTGGATCAGGGGCGGCGCCATCAGTTTTGTCCCGTTACGGTTTGTTCGGCGCGGCGGCGCTGGATGCGGCGGATCGCGGTGTCGAGTGCCGAGAGGAACGCCGAGCGGTCGCGCGGCGAGAACGATCGTGGCCCGCCGGTGATCTCGCCCGACGAGCGCAGGTCGGTCATCAGATTGCGCATCGCCAGGGTCATGCCGATCGACTGCTCCGTGAACGGTTTGCCGTTCGGCGCAATCACGTCTGCGCCGGCCTTCACACAGCGGCTCGCCAGCGGAATATCCGCGGTGATGACGATGTCGCCATGTCCGGCGCGCTCGGCGATCCAGTCATCCGCGGCGTCCATGCCGGAACCGGCGGCGACGCGTTCGATCAGCGGGTCCTGCGGCACGCGGATGAAATTGCCAGCGACCACGCTGACGGCAAGTCCGTGCCGGAGCGCGACGCGATAGACCTCGTCCTTCACCGGACAGGCGTCGGCATCGACATAGATGCGGGTGGGGTTTTTAGTCGGCATCACTGTTTGGCGGTTCATTCGTGGGCCGCATGTAACCCATCGGGCGGAAAATTGCGAGGCCGCCCACAGGCTTGCCACGGACGGTTGATGGCGTACGATCCGGTCAGAAAAACAACCGAAATAAGGGGAACCCCATGAGCCATCCGCAAACCTACCGCGTCTCGGCCTATAACACCTCGAAAGAGTCCGAGAACAAGATCCATGACGATGCGGTGGCGCGGCGGTACGGCTTCTCGGGCGGGCTGGTCCCCGGCGTCGACGTGATGGCCTATATGATGCATCTACCGGTTGCGACATGGGGCCGCGATTTCCTCGGGCGCGGCTTGATCGACGCGCGTTTCCTCAAGCCGGTCTATGATGGCGAACAGGCCGAGGTGAGGGGCGAGGCGCGCGATGGCGCGCTGGCGATCGAGGTGTTCAGCCGCGGCGAGCTTTGCGCCACCGGCAGCGCGTCGCTGCCGACTGCGGCACCTGCAGTCTCGATCAGGGATTACACGGAGGTCGCCGCTGTCGCCGAGCGCAAGCCGGTGAATGCCTCGTCCTACGAAGTCGGCAAATGGCTCGGCACCCGGCCGTACACCTGGGCGGGCGACGCTGCGACAGGATATCTCGCCGATATCAGGGAAACCGACACGATCTACACGCGCGAAAAGCTCGGCCATCCCGGCATGCTGCAGAAGGTGATGAACAAGCTCCTGGTTGACAACGCCATCCTCGGCCCCTGGATTCACGTCGGCAGCCGGATGCAGCTCCTCTCGGCCGCGAAGACCGGCGATGAGCTGACGGCCCGCGCGAAGATCACTGCGAACTATGACAAGAAGGGCCACCGCTTCGTCGAGCTCGACGCGATCGTGGTCGCCAACGGCACCACGCCGCTGGCGCATTGCTGGCACATCGCGATCTATCAACCACGAGAGCAGGCCGCGGCGTGATTCGACGCGTCATTGCCGGGCTTGACCCGGCAATCCATCACGCTTGAAAGACTCTGCTCTGGAGATGGATGCGCGGGTCAAGCCCGCGCATGACGAGTGTTGGTGGTTGTAGGCTTCTGCCGCCATTGCCGCCTGCCCCGCTGAAGCGTCAGGCCGCCTGCGCCTTCTTCGCATCCTCGATCGCGCGCCACACCTTTTCCGGCGTCAGCGGCATGTTGATGTGCTTGATGCCGTATTCCGACAGCGCATCCACCACCGCATTCACCACCGTCGCAAGGCTGCCGGCACATCCCGCCTCGCCGCAGCCTTTGGTGCCGAGCGGATTGCTCTTCGCCGGCGAGGGATGATCGCCGACCGCCATGGGCGGAATGTCCTCGGCGCGCGGCAGCGCGTAGTCCATGAACGAGCCGGTGATCGGCTGGCCGGAGGCATCGTAATTGACCTCTTCCATCAGCGCCTGGCCGATGCCTTGCGCGACGCCGCCGTGCAACTGTCCCGCCACGATCATCGGATTGACGATGGTGCCGAAGTCGTTGACGCCGGTGTAGCGCACGATCCTGATCACGCCGGTGTCCGGGTCGATCTCGACCTCCGCGACGTGGCAGCCGTTGGGGAAGGTGGACGGCGTCTCCTTGGTGGCGTGGTCGACGTCGAGCGTATCAGGCCCGCCCTCGGCAATCTGGCCCTCACGCATCCGCTGCGCGAGCTCCATGATGCCGATCGAGCGGTCGGTGCCGGCGATGGTGAAGCGGCCGCCGGTAAATTCGATGTCGGCTTCGGATGCTTCCATCACATGTCCGGCCGCTTTCTTGCCCTTCTCGACGACGAGTGCGGACGCCTCGACGATGGCCTGGCCGGTCGCGGTGATCGAGCGCGAGCCGCCGGTGCCGTTGCCGAACCGCACCAGATCGCTGTCGCCCTGTTCCAGCTTGATCTTATCGAAGGGCACGCCGAGCTGGTCCGACAGCACCTGCGCGAATGGCGTGGCATGGCCCTGGCCGTAGTCTAGCGTGCCGGTGGTGAGCGTCACCGAGCCATCCGGATCGAAGGTGATCTTGCCGAGCTCGCCGCTCGGCGGCGCGGTGACCTCAAGGTAGGAGCCGACCGCGATGCCGCGCAATTTGCCGTTCTTCTTGCTCTCCCGCTTGCGCTTGCCGAAATTCTCGTAGTCCGAAATCTCCAGCGCCTTCTCGAACACGCCCTGGAAATCGCCGCTGTCATAGGTGACGCCTGATGCGGCCGGGAAGGGCAGTTGTGACGGCTTGATGAAATTGCGCTTCCGCAAGGTCAGCCGGTTGATGCCCATCTCGTCGGCGGCCTTATCGATCAGCCGCTCCATGTAGTAATTGGCCTCGGGCCGGCCGGCGCCGCGATAGGCGCCCATCAGCGTGGTGTTGGTCAAGACCGTCTTGATGTCGACGCCGAGCAGCGGCGTGCGGTAGACGCTTGCGAGATTCTTGCCGGTGTTGAGCGACAGCGGCCCCGGGGCGACGCCAGTGATGTAGGCGCCGAGATTGCCGTAGCCGGACAGCCGCACCGCCAGGAACTTGCCGTCGGCGTCGAGCGCGAGTTCGGCATGGATGAGCTGGGCGCGGCCCTGGCTGTCCGACAGGAAGCTGGTCGAGCGCTCGTCGGTCCATTTCACGGGGCGCCCGAGCTCCTTCGCTGCGTGGGCGATGCAGGTATATTCGGGATAGTTGAGGTTCTTCATGCCGAAGGAGCCGCCGACATTGGCGGTGAGAATCCGCACCTTCTCCGGCGGCACGTTGAGGATTTTTGCCAAGGTCGTCTTGTTGCCGGAGACGCCCTGGGTCGGCACCTGCAGCGTATAGCGCTCGGTTGTCTTGTCGTAGGCCGCAAGCGCCACGCGCGGCTCCATCGAGACGACAGCGACGCGGGTATTGACGATGTCGAGCTTGGTCACATGCGCCGCGCTGGCGAAAGCGGCATTGATCTTGTCGGTGTCGCCATAGTGGTAGTCGAGCGCGACATTGTTCGGGATGTGGTCGTAGAGCTGCGGCGCGCCGGGCTGGGCGGCCTCGGCGGCATCGGTCACCGCCGGCAGCGATTCGATGTCGACCTCGACGGCTTCGGCCGCATCGCGCGCCTGCGCGGCCGTTTCAGCCACCACGAAGGCGACGGGATCGCCGACGAAGCGGACCTTGTCGGTCGGCAGCGGCAGGCGGTTGGTCTGCAGCAGCGGCGAGCCATCCCGGCTCTTCAGCGGCATGCCGCAGGTGAACGGGTTGTAGTTGGCGGCCGCGAGGTCGGCTCCGGTCCACACCCCAAGCACGCCCGGCATCGCCCTGGCGGCGGCGGTGTCGATCCCCTTGATGACGCCGTGGGCGTGGGAGGAGCGCACCATCCAGCAATAGGCTTGGCCGGGCAGGGAGAAATCGTCGGTGTATTTGCCGTTGCCGCGCACCAGCGTGTCGTCCTCCTTGCGGCGGACCGGTTGCCCGACACCGTATTTTTGCAGTGCGATAGCGTTTTCGAGGGCCGCGGAAGATGTGTGATCTTGCATGGTAAATAACCTGAAATGCCGCGATTTGGAGCAATTTCGCGGTGTTTCGACCAGATAACGTAGCGTGATGTAAGCGACAACGCCCGATTAGGCATGTCGCGTGTGATGATTTGTTGCGTAGGCCTTTGGCGCTGCTAAAGTTTCCGTGAACGGAAATTCTTCGGCGGGCCGGGTGCCGCGCGGAAAGACAGTGTTGATGAAGGATGACACGCGGCCTTGCGTCGGCCTTTCGGCCCGCGAGAGCCCGTCAGGGTTGGCTACGGCGGCCGTCGAAAGCGGCGTTTACGCGGCGCTTGACCTTGGCACCAACAATTGCAGGCTCCTGATCGCCTGTCCCACCGGGGACGGGTTCCGCGTGGTCGACTCTTTTTCCCGCATCATTCGGCTCGGCGAGGGCATTTCGGCGACCGGTTCCATCAGCGACGCCGCAATCGAGCGCGCAATCGCCGCGCTCTCGATCTGCAGCGACAAGATCCGGTACCGCAAGGCGAGGCGCCTGCGGCTGATCGCAACCGAGGCCTGCCGTGCCGCCGCCAATGCCGACAGTTTCCGCGCCCGCGTCGCCGCCGAGACCGGTATCAAGCTCGAGGTGATCGACCGCGAGACCGAGGCGACGCTGGCCGTGATCGGCTGCTCGCCGCTGCTCGACCGAAGGGGCCGCGGCGCGGTTCTGTTCGACATCGGCGGCGGCTCGACCGAACTGGTGCGGATCGAGCGCGATCCGGCAAGGCCGGATGCTGCGCCCTGGATCAAGGCCTGGATGTCGATCCCGTTCGGTGTGGTCAGCCTTGCCGAGCAATTCGGCGGTCGCAATGTCACAAAAGAGTTGTATGCGCGGATGGTCGCCGAGGTCGCGCAATATGTCGCCCCGTTCGCGACCGAGCACGGCTCCGATTTGCGCGACATGCATCTGCTGGGCACGTCGGGCACGGTGACGACCCTTGCCGGCGTATTCCTCAATCTGCCGCGCTACGATCGCCGACGCATCGATGGCATCTGGATGAGCGACGCCGACGTGACTGCGACGATTCAAAATCTGCTTGGCATGAGCTATGAGGAGCGCATCAATAATAGCTGCATCAGCATCGAGCGCGCCGACCTCGTGCTTGCGGGCTGCGCGATCCTCGATGCCATCAGGAACGCATTCCCGCTGCCGCGGCTGCGCGTCGCCGACCGCGGCCTGCGCGAGGGCATGCTGGTCGAGATGATGCGCGAGGACGGCGCGCTGAAGTCGTGCCTGCACGTGCCGTAACGAGCGTGATCCGGAAAAGTGGGAACCGGTTTTCCGACAAGATCATGCTCCAACAAAGAGAATCCAGAGACACTTATGGCGAAAGATTCGACCGGCCGGCTGCACGTCACGGTGAAGAGCGGCGGCAAGCGGAAATTGTCCTCAAAACTCTGGCTGGAACGCCAGCTCAACGATCCCTATGTCGCGAAAGCCAAGGCGCAGGGCTACCGTTCGCGCGCGGCCTTCAAGCTGACCGAGATCGACGACAAATATCGCCTGCTCAAGCCGGGCATGACCGTGGTCGACCTCGGCGCTGCGCCCGGCGGCTGGAGCCAGGTCGCGGCCAAGCGCGTCGGCTCGGCCGATGGCAAGGGCAAGGTGATCGCAATCGACCTCCTGGAAATGGGAGAGATCCCCGGCGTCACCTTCGCGCAGCTCGATTTCCTCGACAACGACGCGCCGGAAAAACTGATCGCGATGATGGGCGGCCGCGCCGATGTCGTGATGTCCGACATGGCCGCCAACACCACCGGTCACCGCAAGACAGATCAACTCCGGATCGTCGGCCTGGTCGAGACCGCCGCAGCCTTCGCCTGCGACGTGCTCAGCCCCGGCGGCGCGTTCCTCGCAAAGGTGTTTCAGAGCGGCGCCGATGCCGAACTACTCGCGCAGTTGAAGCGCGACTTCTCGACCATCCGCCACGTAAAGCCCGCCGCCAGCCGGCAGGATTCGTCGGAGCGTTACGTGCTGGCGACGGGATTTCGCGGTGTCACAAAGACCGAAGGACGTTCATGACGGATCGGGTCAGGCTCGCTGGCCCGCTCGTTGCGGCAGGAGCAAGACCAGCGCCGCGATGGCGGCTGCGAGGGCACCTGAAGCCGCATATCGGCTGAGAGCCAAGCCGCCGTGATCGAGCGGCTTGTCCAGGAAATCGCCCACGGTCGCTCCAAGAGGCCGGGTCAGCACGAAGGCGATCCAGAAGAGCATCGTCCTGGACATATTGGTCCAAAGATATGCGGCCGCGACGACGGCAATGCCTGTTGCGAAGACCAGGGCGCCGCCGCGATAGCCAAGCCCGGTTGTATCAGCCATCCAGTCTCCGAGCGCCGTCCCGAGCGTTTGCGAAAACAGGATCGTGACCCAATAGAAGGCTTCCGCCGCCTTGTTGTCGATCGATGCAATCGAGACCGACCCCATCGTTCGATGCCAGACCGCCAGCGATGCGACGAGCAGTGCCGCAAGCAGCGAGGACCCGCCGAGATAGCCGATCCCGAGTGACCGGTCCACGAAGTCCGCCAGCGTCGTGCCGACGGCTGTCGTTGCGATGATGACCGTCCAATAGAGGAACGGATGGAACCGCTTCGCGCCGATCTGGGCGGCGACCACCACGGCAAAGACGATGGCGAAAATCGCCGTCCCAACCAGGTAGCCGAGACCCATCGACATCGTCACGGCATCGCCGCCGGTTTCGCCCAGCGTCGTAGCCAGGATCTTGACGATCCAAAAGCCCAACGAAACGGCCGGCACCTTGCCGGTATCGTCGACACGGCCGTTCTTGTTGATGAATTCCATCGGCTCTTCACTCCGGCCCAAGCCCAAGGCTCCGAGCTTCGAGGCGGCGGCTTCGGCGCGCGCCGACCGTCGTTGACATGATCTTGATCACCCAGAAGACTAGTGTGACTTCGGGGACCTTGTTCAGCATCGGCGCGCCAGTGCGTCGGACACTTTGCGGAACTCCAATCGGGATATCCGGCGGTCTTGCCGAACTTCGAATGGAGCGTACCTGTCCAGACTTAGCTCCGACTTAGGAGCCGGATCGTACCGAGGATGAACGGGAGTGGAGCTAAGTATCGGCTCAGTCGGAGCTGTCATGCTCCAGGGCGCGAGCCAGACCGAGACAGGAGAATCAGAGGGAAGATGATGTCCCGTTCATGGATCGTAGCCTGCCCGCTGACCACCCGCGTTGCGGTGCCCGAGACCCCCGGCGCAGCCGCGAACGATGCGGGTCCGCCGGCTGCATAGCGGGGCCGGCCGTCATGCGAGTACTGCTGGTCGAAGACGATAAAATGATTGGTGCGGCCGTCCTGGAGGCGCTGAAAGATGCCGCCTACGCGGTCGACTGGGTCAGGAACGGCGATCTCGCCATCGAGGCGATCCACAGCGAGACCTACGATATGGCGTTGCTTGATCTTGGCCTGCCCCTCATCGACGGTCTTGAGGTTCTAAAACGAGTCCGAGCAGAGCGTGTGCGCCTTCCAGTCATCGTGCTGACGGCGCGCGACGCCTTGAGCGATCGCGTGGCTGGTCTCGATCTCGGTGCCGACGATTACCTGGTCAAGCCATTCGAGATCGGCGAATTGCTGGCGCGCATGCGCGCTGTCCTGCGGCGCGAAGGCAGCGGTACGCCGCCGGTCCTCACCAACGGCCGCCTTTGCCTTGATCCGGCGACGCGCGAGGCGACCTTCTGCGGCGAGAAGGCGGTGCTGAGCGCACGCGAATTCGCTCTGGTTCAGGCGCTGCTGATGCGGCCCGGTGCGATCCTGTCCCGCGGCGAGCTGGAGCGGCAGATCTACGGCTGGACCGAGGAGGTCGAAAGCAACGCCGTCGAATTCCTGATCCACGCGGTGCGCAAGAAGCTAGGTGCCATTGCGATCAGGAACGTTCGCGGCGTTGGGTGGATGGTGGATCGTCCCACATGCTGAAATCGTTGCGCGCACGTCTGTTCGTCGGCCTCACGGCGATCATCGTGCTGACGGGAGCGATCGGAGGCACCTTCGCGTATCTGTGGGCCTACAGCGAAACGATCGAAATGCAGGACTCGGTCCTGATCCAGGTCGGTACGTTCGCACTGAACGCTTCGGTCAGGGAAAGCCAACCTGTCAACGGCGTCGACGCGGAGGCAGAGGTTGCAGTCATCGAACTGGGAACGGTCCCGCGCGGCTCGGCTGACGACCGTAAGCTCTGGACGCTGCCGGATGGATTGCACAACGGCACCTATAAAGGACAGCCCATCCGGGTGTTGCTGCGCACACGGGCCGATGGCAGCCGATTCGCGGTGACGCAGCGCACGGAGATCCGCACCGAGATTGCAGGCAATATGGCGTTGCGGACGTTGCTGCCGATCGCCGCGCTGGTTCCATGTCTTCTGCTGGTGACAGCAGCGGTGATCGCAAGTTCGTTCCAACCGATGGTCAGGCTGGCTCATGATCTCGACGCGAGAAGGGGCGACGACATCCATGAATTGAAGGCGACGGGAATGCCGAGCGAGTTGCATCCGTTTCTCGTGTCGATTAACGGGTTGCTGGATCGCATGCGCGGCATGATGGAGCAGCAGCGGCGGTTTATCGCAGACGCGGCCCACGAACTCCGGACGCCGATTACGGCGCTGAGCCTTCAGGCTGAAAATCTGGATCCGCGTGAAATGTCGCCGCAGGCGCGCGACCGTCTCGATGCGTTGAAGAGCGGCATGCGGCGAACCAAGCATCTGCTCGAGCAACTCTTGGCACTTGCGCGCCAGGATGCCGTGCAAGTCGCGGTTTGGGAGACCGTCGCTCTCGACGAGGTCGCGAAGGAAGTCGTCGCCGATATTTTGCCGGAAGCCGCTGCGCGAGACATAGATCTGGGCTTTCGGATCGCCGAGGCTGTTGCGGTCAGCGGCGATGCGTTGTCGCTTGCCTCGGCTGTGCGCAATCTCGTCGAAAACGCGGTCAAGTTCACGCCTGATGGCGGAAGCATCGACCTTGGAGTCTATCGTGAGGGCGAGATGGCGGTCCTGCAGATCGAGGACACCGGGCCGGGAATTCCACCGGGCGATCTCGATCGAATCTTCGAGCCGTTCTTTCGAGGTGAGCGGCCGACAGGACTCTCGATCGTGAAACGGATCATCGATCGTTACGGTGGCTCGATCGCGTTCGAGAACGTCAACGGAGCCGGTCGATCGGGCCTTCGCGCGACCATCAAGATGCCGTGCAGGAGCAACGTATAGGTTCGGGGGTCAACCCGCCCCCAGCGCGACCGCGATATTGTAGGTCGCCAGACTCGCCAGATACGCCAGCGCCAGCATGTAGAAGAACGTCACTGCCATCCATCGCCAGCCGCCGGTCTCGCGGCGGATCACCGCCAGCGTCGAGGCGCATTGGGGGGCGAAGATGTACCAGACCAGCAGCGACAAAGCGGTGGCGAGGCTCCATTTGGTGGCGAGCACATGGCCGATCTGGTCGGCGGCTTCCTTGCCGCCCTCGATGGCGTAGACGGTGCCAAGCGCTGCCACCGCGACCTCGCGGGCGGCCATTCCGGGGATCAGCGCCACCGCGATCTGCCAGTTGAATCCGAGCGGCGCCAGCAGTGGCTCGATCGCCTTGCCGATGATCGCGGCGAGGCTGTAGTCGATGGCGGGATCTTGGGCGCCGGCCGGCGCGGTCGGGAATGAGGCCAGGAACCAGATCAGCACCATCATCGAGAAGATCGTCGTGCCGGCCCGCTGCAGGAACATCTTCGCCCGCGTGTAGACGCCGATGGCGATGCTCTTCAGCCGCGGTAGTTTGTAGTCGGGCAATTCGAGCATGAAGGGCGCAGGGGCGTAATCGCGCAGCATGAAGAATTTGACCAGGAACGAGACGCCGAGCGCGCTGGTGATTCCAGCCGCATAGAGGCCGAACAGGACGAGGCCGCGCAGGTTGAACCAGCCCCAGACATCGCGGTCCGGAATGAACGCCGAGATGATCAGCGTGTACACGGGAATGCGTGCCGAGCAGGTCATCAGTGGCGCGATCAGGATGGTGGTCAGGCGGTCGCGCCGGTTGTCGATCACGCGCGTCGCCATGATGCCGGGGATCGCGCAGGCAAAGCTCGAGAGAAGCGGAATGAAGGCGCGGCCGTGCAGGCCGGCGCCGCCCATGATGCGGTCCATCAGGAACGCCGCGCGCGCCATGTAGCCGAAATCTTCCAGCAGCAGGATGAACAGGAAGATGATGATGATCTGCGGCAGGAACACGATGACGCTGCCGACGCCGGAAATGACGCCGTTCTGAAGGAAGCTCTGCAGCAGCCCTTCCGGCAGCGTGTCATGCACGAACTGGCCGAGCGCGTCGAAGGCCGAGGATAACAGCTCCATCAGCGGCTGTGCCCACGCGAACACCGCCTGGAACATCAGGAACAGGATCAGCGCGAGGATGAAAAGTCCCGCGACCGGATGCAGCACCACCGCGTCGATCCGGGCGGTCCAGGTGTCGGGCTTGGCAGGTAGCGTGACGGCGGAGTTGATGATGCGGTCGGCCTCGCGCTGGGTAGCGCGCAACTGGGAGGCGGTGAGGGGCTGCCATCGATTCGGCCCGGCGGGTGTCTGCTCCTGCGCCGCAATCTCGTCGGTTCGACGCAACAGTTCCGCGATCCCGCCCTTGCGAACCGCGATCGAGGTCACGACGGGCACGCCGAGCGCCTCGGACAATTTAGGCACGTCCACGCTCACACCGCGGCGGGCCGCAATGTCGAACATGTTGAGCACCAGCATCATCGGCCGGCCGGTGTTCTTCAGCTCCAGCAGCAGGCGGATCGTCAGCCGCAAATTGGTCGCGTCCGCGACACAGAGGATGAGGTCGGGGACGGCCTCGCCAGGGGTGCGGCCCAGCACCATGTCGCGGGTGATTTCCTCATCCGGGCTGCGCCCGCGCAGCGAATAGGTGCCGGGCAGGTCCACCAGCGAAACCTGCCGTCCGGCGGGGGTGACGAAAAACCCTTCCTTGCGCTCGACGGTCACGCCCGGATAGTTCGCGACCTTCTGCCGGCTGCCCGTCAGCGCGTTGAAAAGCGAGGTCTTGCCGCTGTTGGGCGTACCAACCAGCGCAAGATGCAGGAGTGGGGCTTCCATCGCGTTTCCGCTCGCTCCATCAGGCGACGATGATCGCCATGGCCTCGCGCCGGCGCAGGGCGATCGTGACGTTTTCGACCCTGACCGCGATCGGGTCGCGTCCAACGATTCCCTCGTGCAGCACCTCGACCCGGGCGCCCTCGACGAATCCGAGCTCGATCAACCGGCTCTCAAGCTCGTGGCCGGCGAGCGCGGAGGCCGCGTCAGCTACGGCCAGATGCTGGATCACGCCCGAATATCCCCGCTTGGCCAAACCCAAGGGCTGAGATGTTCGGATATTGGTTTGTTCGCTCATCGCACGTGTTTTCCAGTCAGGCGCGAATGGGTCAAGCGCTGCGATCAACACGAAGCTGGGATTTAGAACGATTACAAGTTGGTGGCGCTAGCGTTATCCCAATCGCTGATCCCGCGCGTCCTGCGTTCCTTCGGTTGCGGCCTTCACGGCGGCGGTGGCCGCGCCCTTGCGGCTGGAGATCTCGACCGCTTTGCGGCCCGAGATCTCGTGGCCGGCATCGTCTGGCATCTGCCAGAAGAACCAGGCTGACGCCGCGGAGATGACCGCGACAACCAGGAAAGCTGGTGCGAACATGGTCGCGTTCAAGTCGCTCGCACCATCCAGCCACATCGTCGTCTCGACGGAGAACGCGCCGACCGCGACGCCGGCGGAGATCGCGAGTTGCTGGTTGACGCTGACCAGCGTGGTCGCCCGGCTCATCTGCGCCGGCTCGACCTCGGCATAGGCGACCGTGTTGATGGCGGTGAACTGCAGCGAGCGGAAGAAGCCGCCGACCACCAGGATGATCATGATCAGGAGCAGCGGGGTCGCCGCCGTGAACAGCGCGCAGGCGGCAAGGAAGAGCGAACTTATTACCGCATTGACCGTCATCAGGTTGCGGAAGCCGAAGCTGCGGATGATGCGTGCGGCAAGCGTCTTCATGCCCATGGCGCCGACGGCGGACGCGAAGGTGACGAGGCCCGACTGGAATGGCGACAGCCCGAAGCCGACCTGCATCAGCAAAGGCAGCAGGAACGGCAGGGCGCCGACGCCGAGGCGGAACATGAAGCCGCCGATGATGCTGGCGCGCAGTGTCGACAGGTTCAGCAGCGAGAAATCCAGCACGGGCGATCCGGTCCGTCGCGCGTGGATAACGTAAAGCGTCATCGAGATCGAACCCACCGCGATCAGCGAGGCGACGACCGTCCATGGCAAAAGGTTGAGGCCGGCGACCGAAAGCCCGAAGGCGATGCCGGCAAGGCCGATGCCGGCGAGCACGAGGCCATAGAGATCGAACGGCTCCGGATTCTCGCTCTTGATCGGATCGATGTATTTCAGCGCCATGAAGATGCCGAGGAAGCCGATCGGAATGTTGATCAGGAAGATCCAGTGCCAGGAGAAATAGGTGGTGATGAAGCCGCCGAGCGGTGGCCCGATCACGGGACCGATCAATGCCGGCACCGTCACCCACGCCATGGCGTTGACCAGCGCGCTCTTGTCGACCGAGCGCAATAGCACCAGCCGCCCGACCGGCGTCATCATCGCCCCGCCGAGGCCCTGCAGGATGCGCGCGAACACGAAATCGGTGACCGAGGACGATAGCGCGCAGCCGATCGATCCCAGCATGAACACGCCGACCGCTCCTGCAAAAACCATCCGCGCGCCGAACCTGTCGGCGGTCCACCCGCTCGCCGGAATGAAGACCGCAAGCGAGAGCAGATAGGAGGTGATCGCGAGCTTCAGCGTCAGCGGACTGGTGCCGATATCGGCCGCAATCGCCGGCAGTGACGTCGCGATGACCGTCGAATCCATGTTTTCCATGAATAGGGCCGTGGCGACGATCAGCGGGATCAGGCGTTGCTTGTCCATGGAGCCGGAGGCTTGAGAAGCGGGCGGGCGGGGACGGGCTGTATCACCCCGCTACCGGACTGGCTATTGCGGAACCCGCATGACCACTTAGATCGTATGCGACGCTCGATTTTGGCGTTTGCCGACGCGATTCCGCCCGAAAGGGGCGATGTCAGATCGGGACAGGCGCCGAAAAAGCCTGTGCATGGCTGGCAAACGCTTTGATTCGTCATGTCGCCATGCTATCGACCAGCGTCAACCCCACCGATGGGCTCCGATTCGACGGCGATGCAGCAGGCAGCGCCGGGAGGCGGCGCTCATCCTTTTACGTTATCGCGGCGGATCGCCGCCGAAAGGAGTTGGCAATGGCGACGGTACAGGCATTCCCCGCGATCCGCGAGGCCTTCACGTTTGACGACGTGCTGCTGAAGCCCGGCCTATCGGACGTGCTTCCCTCCGAAGTCGACATCCGCTCCTACGTCACCCGCGCGATTCCGCTCAACATCCCCATCATCGCCTCCGCGATGGACACCGTCACCGAGGCGCGCATGGCGATCGCGATGGCGCAGTCCGGCGGCATCGGCGTGATCCACCGCAATTTCGATCCCGAGGGCCAGGCCGCGCAGGTGCGGCAGGTGAAGAAGTTCGAATCCGGCATGGTGGTCAACCCGCTGACCATCGGCCCCGACGCGACGCTCGCGGATGCGCTGACGCTGATGAAGGACCACGGGATCTCCGGCATTCCAGTAGTCACCGGCGCGGCCAAGAATGTCCCGGGCAAGCTGGTCGGCATTCTCACCAACCGCGACGTGCGCTTTGCGACCGATCCCAGGCAGAAGGTCTCGGAATTGATGACGCGCGAAAACCTCGTGACCGTGCGCGAGGGCGTCAGCCAGGACGAGGCCAAGCGGATGCTGCACAAGCATCGCATCGAGAAGCTCTTGGTCGTCGACGATCAATATCGCTGCGTCGGCCTGATCACCGTGAAGGACATCGAAAAGGCGGTCGCGCATCCGCTGGCCGCAAAGGACGCACAGGGCCGCCTGCGCGTTGCCGCGGCGACCACGGTCGGCGAGGGCGGTTTCGAGCGCACCGAGCGCCTGATCGACGCCGGCGTCGACCTCATTGTCGTCGACACCGCGCACGGCCATTCCTCACGCGTGCTGGATGCCGTCAACCGGATCAAGCGGCTCTCCAACGCGGTGCAGGTGATCGCCGGCAATATCGCAACCAAAGACGGCGCGCAGGCGCTGATCGATGCCGGCGCTGACTCGATCAAGGTCGGCATCGGCCCGGGCTCGATCTGCACCACCCGCATCGTCGCCGGCGTCGGCGTGCCGCAGCTCACCGCGATCATGGATGCGGTCGAAGCGGCGAAGAAGGCCAATGTGCCCGTGATCGCCGACGGCGGCATCAAATATTCCGGCGATCTCGCCAAGGCGCTTGCTGCCGGCGCCGATATCGCGATGGTCGGCTCGCTGCTAGCCGGCACTGACGAGACTCCAGGCGAAGTCTTCCTGTGGCAGGGCCGCTCCTACAAGGCCTATCGCGGCATGGGCTCGGTCGGCGCGATGGCGCGCGGCTCGGCCGACCGCTACTTCCAGCAGGACATCAAGGATACGCTCAAGCTCGTGCCTGAAGGCATCGAAGGGCAGGTGCCCTACAAGGGCCCGGTCGCCAATGTGATGCACCAGCTCGCGGGCGGCCTGCGCGCCGCGATGGGCTATGTCGGCGCGAAGAACATCGCCGAATTCCACGACAAGGCGGAGTTCGTCCGGATCACCGGCGCGGGACTTCGCGAGAGCCACGTGCACGACGTCACCATCACCCGCGAATCCCCGAACTATCCGGGCGGGGCGTAAGCTCTCTCCTCCTGCAGCGCCGTCATTGCGAGGAGCGATAGCGACGAAGCAATCCATTCCTGCGCTTGCGGACCTGTGGATTGCTTCGCTACGCTCGCAATGACAAACACAGGAGGAAACACCATGTCCCAGGGTCAGCGCATCGTTCTCGCCTCGCGGCCCGTTGGCGAGCCCAAACCATCCGACTTCCGCCTTGAGGAATATGCCGTGCCGGAGCCGGGCGCGGGCCAGGTCCTGCTCCGCACGATCTGGCTGTCGCTCGATCCCTATATGCGCGGGCGCATGAGCGATGGCCCGTCCTATGCGCAGCCGGTGCCGGTCGGCGGCGTGATGGAAGCCGGCACTGTGAGCGAGGTGGTCGCGTCCAACAATCCAGCCTTTGCCAAGGGCGACATCGTGCTGTCTCGCGCCGGCTGGCAGACGCATGCGCTCTCCGATGGCAAGGGCCTGTCCAAGATCGATCCGAAGCTTGCGCCGATCTCGACAGCGGTCGGCGTGCTCGGCATGCCCGGGATGACGGCCTACACAGGTCTCCTCGATATCGGCAAGCCGCAAGCCGGCGAGACCGTGGTCGTGGCTGCAGCATCCGGCGCGGTCGGTTCGGCGGTGGGCCAGATCGCAAGGATCAAGGGCGCCCGCGCGATCGGCATCGCTGGCGGCAAGGACAAATGCGACTTCGTGAAGAACGAGCTCGGCTTCGACGATTGCCTCGACCATCGCGATCCCGACCTCGCTGCCAAGTTGAAGGAAGCCTGCCCGAAGGGCATCGACGT
The DNA here is from genome assembly GCF_059512425.1 of Bradyrhizobium sp. Leo78. Taxonomy (NCBI): domain Bacteria; kingdom Pseudomonadati; phylum Pseudomonadota; class Alphaproteobacteria; order Hyphomicrobiales; family Nitrobacteraceae; genus Bradyrhizobium; species Bradyrhizobium sp. Leo78. Next base: position 45,935 of record NZ_JCAMOT010000009.1, on the reverse strand, counting down.
CTATTTCGAGAATGTCGGCGGCGCCGTATTCGACGCGGTGTTCCCGCTGCTCAACCCGTTCGCACGCGTGCCGGTCTGCGGCCTGATCGCGCACTACAACGATACCGAAAGCAAGCCGCCGAAATGGGCGGGTGCGATGATGCGTGCGATCCTGACCAAGCGCCTGACGTTCCGCGGTTTCATCGTCAGCGATTTCGCCGCGCGTCAGGGCGATTTCCTGCGCGATATGTCGGGGTGGGTGCGCGAAGGCAAGGTCAAGTACAAGGAGTTCGTCACCGAGGGTCTCGAGAGCGCACCCGAGGCGTTCATGGGCCTCTTGAAGGGCGCCAATTTCGGCAAGCAGCTGGTGCGCGTCGGGCCCGACAAGGCGTGAGCCATCACAGCTCAGCGAGCCCTGCGATCCATGGGTCGCAGTCCGCCGACCTCGCGCATCGGTGAATGGAAATCAGGAACGCACTGCTGCTTGCGGCTGTTGGTGGCCGAGCATGATCCGAAAAAGCCGGGAACATTCGCGCGCGATGACGCGAAGCGTTCCCGCGCGGGGATCATGCGCAACCAGCAAGCCAAGATGCCGGGAAGCCGAACACCATAGGTTCCTCGCATCGGAATGGAGCAGCTAATGAGAAGACTGGCAGTCCTATCAGCAGTACTGATTGCGACGGCGACGTTGGCAAACCCCGTGGCCGCCCGCGAGCACTACGTGCAGCGACCCGCCGTGATCGATCCCGACTTGGCCGCCCCGGCCGCCCCGTATTACCGCAGCGGGCCGGCCTACTATCCGGGGCCGCGCGTCGGTGCATTCGCCACCGCACCCTGGGATAATTCCCCGCCGCCGGCGTACTACGGCTCGCCTTACGCGGCGCCGGGTTACGGCTACTGACCTCTGAGAAATCTGGAAGCAACTCCAGTCCGCCGCGCCAACGCGGCGGACTTTTTCATGCCGGCGCAGAAGTGTCGCAAGCCTCGGCAGGGGGCCCGGCGTACCCCAAAGGTCACAGCGTTAACCAAATGATTCCGGCTAGCGGTACCTTTGCTTGACTGTGCATGCAACACATTGAATCATCACATTATTTTCAGGTGTAGTCATGTTTGAAATCGGCATTTTCTGTGTCATTTTGCTGGCGGCCGGCTATGCGATGGCCATGTGGGTCATCGGCCGCCGCGCTGATGTTTTGCACGGCAAATTCGTCGAGGCTGAGCCCGAGTCCGAACCGTTCGGAATAGGTCCGCTGCTGCCGCCGCCCGCGCCGCGCTCCAGCGCGGACTCGCTGCAGGCCCTGCTGACAGTGATCCAGCAGGATCTGAACGACAGTCATCCAGCAGGATCAGAGGGATACGGCGCAGACTTAACGCGTCGGCCTAATCCGCCGCCATCTCTGCGAGCAGCGCGTCGAGGCTGATATCGACCTGGCCTTCCGCCCTGACGTGGCGAACCTCGAAACTGTCAGGCCGGAAGCGGTATTCGACGATCCCGGTTTCCTTGATTCCGATCACGTCCTGCATGTGGTCCGGAATCATGAAGCCGACCGACGGCGCCCAGATGTGGCGGACACGTCCAAAGGTGAAATCGCGCCGCTGATGCACATGGCCGCTGCCGACCAGGCGCCAGTCGACCGCACTGAGCATCTCGAACAGGCGGGCGCGTGCCGGCTGCGGGATGTAGCGGATCGCGGTTTCCGCCAGCTCGGCGTCATCAGGCAGATTCAGGAACAGCGGCTTGTGCAGGAACAGCGCTACCGGCTTGCCGTTCACGTTGCCAAGCTGTGAAGCGAGCCAGTCGAATTGTTCGGCTTCGCTATCGAGCCCCGTATTCATGATCAGCGAATTCAGCCCGATGAAGCGCCAGCCTGCGGCCTCGAAGCACCAGCGATCTTCGCCGACGGTGGCGCGGAACGCATCGCAATTCTCCTCCGTCGCCGGCTCTGTCGGCGGCGTGCCGACCGCGGTCGGGTTGTCGCCGATGTCGTGATTGCCGGGCAGATAGCGGCAATCGACCGGCAGCGCCGCATGCAGTGACTTCGCGAATTCGAGATCGCTGCGGCTGTTCGGCCCATCGAAGGCGACATCGCCGCTGTTGAGCACGAGGTCTGGCCGCGTCGCGTCGATATGCTCGGCGACCGCCTCGAAGTTGGCGATCAGCGTCGGCCGGCTGCGGGCGAGGTGGGTGTCGGAAATCTGGGTCAGACGAAATTCGGACATGCAACCTTCCTTTTGCAACGATGTTAGATCGGGCCGAAGTCGGAATGATGACGGTGTCACGTTGTCAGTAGCGCAAGCGTTCGCCATCAGCTATCGCTTGCGTTTTAAACGGGGTATGAATCCCATGTCGGTTCAAATGGTTCTGCTGCCGGTCTTCGTGCTGGTCGGCCTTACCTTCGCGCTTCTGTTCGGCATGATGCGAACGCGGCGCGGCGCGCCGGCCAGTAGCGAGCCAAACCGGGCAACGCAGCTTGCCGATTGCTACCGCGACCAGTTCGAATTGCCGGTCCTGTTCTATCTCCTGATCGCACTTGCGCTGCCGCTGCGCCGTGCCGATCTTGTCATCGTGCTGCTGGCCTGGGTGTTCGTGGTGACGCGCTTTGCCCATGCCGGCATCTTCGTCACATCAAGCGATTCCGCACCCCGCTCGACGGCCTGGCTCGCAAGCGCGCTGGTGCTGTTTGCGATGTGGCTCTATTTCGCCCTGAAACTCCTGCTCCTGATCTGAAAGTTCTCGATGACCCCCGCCGCGCGTCTCTCCGCCGCCATCGAATTGATCGACACCATCGACACGCAGCGCGTGCCGGCGGCGAAAGCCTTGAAGGAGTGGGGCACTGCGCACCGCTACGCCGGCTCCGGCGACCGCGCCGCGATCTCTGGCCTGATCTGGGACGTGCTGCGCCGGCAGTCCTCCAGCGCTTATCTCATGGATGACGACGGCGCCCGCGCGCGCGTGCTCGGCATGCTCAAGCTCGAGCGCGGCATGGACGTCGATGCGATTGCCGCACTCTGCGACGGTGGCCGCTTCGCGCCAGCGCCGCTCACGGATAGCGAGCGCTCATCGCTCGCCTCGCGTTCGCTTGCCGGCGCGCCGGCGCACATCGCCGGCGATTATCCGGAATGGCTCGATCCATACCTGGCAAAAGTGTTCGGCGATGACCGCGTGGCGGAAGCCACCGCGATGGCGAGCCGCGCCCCGCTTGATCTGCGCGTCAACACGCTCAAGACCAGCCGCGACAAGATGCTGCCGCGGCTGAAGCATCTCGGCGCCAAGGCAACGCCATGGTCGCCGCTTGGCCTGCGCATCGAGCTCGGCGCCGATGCCCGCAATGTCGGCATCCATGCCGAGGAGGATTTCGTCAAGGGCGGCATCGAGGTGCAGGACGAAGGCTCGCAGTTAGCGGCGCTGTTCTCTGCAGCAAAGCCCGGCGAGCAGGTGATCGATCTCTGCGCCGGCGCCGGCGGCAAGACCTTGGCGCTGGCGGCGATGATGCAGGGCAAGGGCCGGCTGATCGCGACCGACCGCGACAAGCGCCAGCTCGCGCCGATCCACGAGCGCCTGTCGCGCGCCGGCGTCCACAATTGCGAGGTCCGCACGCCCCGCGGCGACAGCGATCCGCTGTCAGACATCAAGGCCTCCGCCGATCTCGTCGTGATCGACGCGCCCTGCACGGGCACCGGCACCTGGCGCCGCAATCCGGACGCCAAATGGCGGATGCGCCCGGGCGCGCTGGAGGTGCGGCTGAAGGACCAGGCCGAGGTGCTCGCGCGCGCGGCGCCACTGGTGAAGGCGGGCGGGCGGATCGCCTACATCACCTGCTCGGTGCTGCCGGCCGAGAACGGCGAGCAGGTCCAAGCCTTCCTCGCCCGCCATGGCGAGTTCTCGATCGTCCCGCCCGAACAGACCGCCTCCGTCCTCTGGGACAAGGCCGAAGCCTTCGCCGCCGCGGCCCTGCCGTCCCCCGAGGGCTGGCTGATGACCCCCCGCCGCACCGGAACCGACGGCTTCTTCGTCTCGGTTTTGGTCCGGAAGGGCTGACCGCGGACGCTCGTCATGCCCGGGCTTGTCCCGGGCATCCACGTCTTCCCGTCCACGCGTGCAAAAGGGCGTGGATGGCCGGGACAGGCCCGGCCATGACGGCACGCGGAGGGTTGCGGCGCCGCCCCCCGTCGCGTATCTGCTGTCCATGACAGCCGCCAAGCCCGACCGCTCGCCGTCGACGCCATCAGTGGCCTCGGCGCATGACAAGATTCTGATTGTCGATTTCGGCAGTCAGGTGACGCAATTGATCGCCCGCCGCGTCCGCGAGGAGGGCGTCTATTCCGAGATCGTGCCGTTCCAGAAGGCCGAGGCCGCCTTCAACGAGATGAAGCCCAAGGCGGTGATCCTCTCCGGCGGCCCGGAATCGGTGCATGAGGAGGGCTCGCCGCGCGCGCCACAGGCGATCTTCGACTCCGGCGTCCCCGTGCTCGGCATCTGCTACGGCCAGATGACCATGGCCGCCCAGCTCGGCGGCGAGGTCGAGGGCGGGCATCATCGCGAATTCGGCCGCGCCGATCTGGAAGTGAAGACCGCGAGCAAATTGTTCGACGACACCTGGTCGATGGGCGAGCGCCACCAGGTCTGGATGAGCCATGGCGACCGCATCGCCAAAATGCCGCCGGGCTTTACCGTCGCCGGCATCTCGGCCAACGCGCCGTTCGCCGTGATCCAGGACGAGAAGCGGAAATATTACGGCCTGATGTTCCACCCCGAGGTGGTGCACACGCCCGACGGCGCAAGGCTCCTGCGCAACTTCGTCCGCAAGGTCGCAGGCCTCACCGGCGACTGGACCATGCGCGCCTTCCGCGACGAGGCGATTGAGAAGATCCGCGCCCAGGTTGGCAAGGGCAGGGTGATCTGCGGCCTCTCCGGCGGCGTCGATTCCGCGGTCGCGGCTGTGTTGATCCATGAAGCGATCGGCGACCAGCTCACCTGCGTCTTCGTCGACCATGGCCTATTGCGCCTCAACGAGGCCGAGACCGTCGTCGACCTGTTCCGCCATCACTACAACATCCCGCTGGTTCACGTTGATGCGTCGAAGCAATTCCTCGGCGAGCTCCAAGGGGTCACCGACCCCGAACAGAAGCGCAAGACCATCGGCCGCCTCTTCATCGACGTGTTCGAGGCGGAGGCGAAGAAGATCGGCGGCGCCGAATTCCTCGCGCAGGGCACGCTCTATCCTGATGTGATCGAAAGCGTCTCCTTCACCGGCGGCCCGTCGGTGACGATCAAGTCGCACCACAATGTCGGCGGCCTGCCCGAACGCATGAACATGAAGCTGGTCGAGCCGCTGCGCGAACTGTTCAAGGACGAAGTCCGCGTGCTCGGCCGCGAGCTTGGCCTGCCCGAAGCCTTCGTCGGCCGCCACCCATTCCCGGGCCCCGGCCTCGCCATCCGCTGCCCCGGCGATATCACGAAGGAAAAGCTCGACATCCTCCGCCAGGCCGACGCCGTCTACATCGACCAGATCCGCAAAGCCGGCCTCTACGATGCGATCTGGCAGGCCTTCGCGGTGCTGCTGCCGGTGAAGACGGTCGGCGTGATGGGCGACGGCCGCACCTACGAATACGTCGTGGGCCTGCGTGCGGTGACGTCGACCGACGGCATGACGGCGGACTTCTACCAGTTCGACATGAGCTTCCTCGGGGCGACGGCGACGCGCATCATCAACGAGGTGAAGGGCGTCAACCGCGTGGTGTATGACGTGACCAGCAAGCCGCCGGGAACGATTGAGTGGGAATAAGTCACGCCCGCTCGGGAGCGGTTTGCGGTCTGGACTTTGGGACGTCGAACACTACGCTTGGCACAATCATCGGGGATGACCCGGTGTTGGCCACGCTTGAGGGCGATCACGTCACGATTCCAAGCGCAATCTTCTACAAAGCCGGCGCCGGCACCCATATCGGCCGTCGTGCCATCGAAGCTTATGTCGAGGGTGACGCCGGGCGACTGATGCGCAGCCTCAAATCGGTGCTCGGCACGGCGCTGATCGACGAGACCACCCGCGTCGGCCGCGAGCGCGTCAGCTTCCGCGATGTCATCGCTTACTATATCGGTGCGGTGAAGCGGCGCGCGGAAGAGGTCGTCGGACATCCGTTGCGTCACGTCGTACATGGCCGCCCGGTCCACTTCGTCGATGACAATCCGGCTGGCGATGCCAAGGCGGAAGCGACTTTGCGCGATATCGCCAAGCAAGTCGGATTTGATGACATCTCATTTCAGTTCGAGCCGATCGCAGCGGCGCTTGACTACGAACGTCAAATCGGGACCGAGGAAATCGCGCTGATCGCCGATATCGGCGGCGGAACGTCGGACTTTTCAATTGTTCGGTTGTCGCCGGAGCGGCATCGCCATGCTGAGCGCAAGGACGATATCCTGGCCAACGATGGCGTCCGCATCGGCGGCACCGATTTCGATCGGTATCTCAGCCTCGGTGTCGTGATGCCGTTGCTCGGCTATCGCTCGGCCATGAAGCGGGAGGATCTGGAAGTCCCGTCGAGCTATTTCCACGACCTCGCGACGTGGTCGAGCATCAACCGCATGTATGACTCGAAAGTCGTCAGCGAAATACGTCAGGTGCGTTATGAGGCGAAGCAGCCGGAATTGCTCGATCGTCTGGTGCGGGTGCTCGACGAGCAGCGCGGACACACGCTTGCGATGGATGTCGAAGGCGTCAAGATAGGGCTCTCGGAGACGCCGAAATCCAACATCGCGCTGGAGTGGATTGAGAAGGGCCTCGAAGCCGAGGTGCGACGCAAGGATCTGGTCGGTTACACCCAGCGTCTTGCCGACCGCATCGAGGCGCGGATAGACATTTGCCTGAAGCAGGCCGGCCTTGCTGGAGCCGACATCGACGCGGTGTTTCTGACCGGAGGGTCGGTTCAACTGGCCCATGTCCGCAAGGCAATCACGGCGAAACTGCCAGCGGCGCGGGCGATTGATGGAGATACGTTCGGGGCTGTCGGCAAGGGACTGACCATCGAGGCCGCACGGCGTTACGGGACGTCTTGACCTAAGGGGGCGCTCACGCCGGCGGCGAGCCAAGCCTGCCCGAAGGCTTCGTCGGCCGCCAGCCATTCCCAGGCCCGGCCTCGCCGTCCGCGGGGCGCGCACGCTTCTTGACAGGCGCCTGATGTGTCCGACTGAGCGTTGCAATCACCGCCGCAGGCGAAGCCGCAGCGGCGGCATGCTCGCGGTGCGGGGCGACAGGGCAAAGCGCCTCGGGAATTCGCCCCGCTGCTCCATCTCGTAGATCGTGCTGTCGGCGAGCGGAACCATCTCACGTAGCTGTTGACGACGGATAGTCCGCCGCAGTGGAACGTCAGATGATGTTGTTGCCATTCCATGCCTCCTATCGGTTTGCGGTCTTGAGATACAAAGCGATAGGTGCGACGCCACCGAGGATGCGCAGGGCGCCGAATCGAAGAGCATCCCGATCACCGACGGCAGGTCGCGTCGGCTCGCCGTCATTCATCAGAAGCGGGGCATGACTTGGAATCGTGAGGATCGTGCCCTTGTAGGCTGCGGACGAGGAAATCGAACACTCGTTGCGATTGGTCTGGCAAGAAGTGATAACCCTCTTCAATGAAATAGACTTCGGCGTTGGGAACATGCCGCTCGAGCCGAAGGCGTGTGTCATAAGAATCGATAAGCGCGTCACGCCCGCCCACGATGGCGAGGAGCGGCATTGCGAGCGCCTCCAGTGCTGCATTGCTAAGCTGCGGAATCTTGACAGCGCGTGGTTTGATAGCCCGGCTGATACTCTCCATGAGAGGGGAGATCGCCTCAAGATCGATCGGTAGATGCTTCGGTGCTGGTCCGAACACCTTTTCAACAATCTTCCGCTTTCCCCAGGCTCCGAGCAGCAAATAGGGTGCGACAGCGAGGAGAAAGTTCTTCTGCCGTCCGATGCCTGCGGGGCAGATCAGCGCCAGCGCGGAAGCTCGTGACGGCCGCCGCATGGCATAGTCGAGCGCCAGCCAGCCGCCGAGTGATGTGCCCACCAGCGCTGCACGGGCAAGTCCAAGCCCGGTGAAGACATCGTCGAGCCAGATCGCGTAGGTGTCGCCGATGAGCGGCGGCCTCACCCGAGCGCTCAGTCCCGCCTCGCCGATCATATCGACCGCATAAAGCCGGAAGCGACTTGACCAGAGTGCGATGTCGGGCCGCCATGCGGCGCTGTTCGCCTGGGCGCCGTGGAGCAGGAACACGGGAGGTGCCGTCTCGGGACCGCAGGCGAGCACGAACGTCGCGCCTTGCGAAGTCGACAGTTCAATCTCCTGTTTTGGCACAGGCCAGTGGTCGAGCACGACGCGGTATTCCCGTATGACCTCCACCGCACCGGCTTCGCTGCGAAAGACAGGATCTCTCATCGCGAAAGTCCCAGTTGCAGCTCGATAAGCTCGAGCAGCCTTGCTGCATCGGACGGAGCAGCGATGAGCACGATCTTCAGATCGCCGCCGGTCGGATCAAAGGCCGTGTTGAAATGTAGCGGTCTGGTTTCGGCGTCGCCACCCAGCGCCGCGGCGCCGAGAAAGGTCGCCATGCGCTCGGCCGCTTCGGTAGTTAGGGCCGGAATCTCAACAATGACCGTCGCACGGACATCGCGAGGAGGCCGGGCCCGCCCACTCGCCATACCGGCGAAAGCGTCAAGCTTGGCGCGGTCGATACGATAGGCCTTGCCAATCCGCGTGGCTTGGAGGCGACCTTCGCGGATGTACCGGAGGACGGTTTTGGGATGGACTTTCAGCTCTTCGGCGGCCTGTTCGACCGTCAAAAGCATGTTTGACATGAAATAGACTCCACAATGTTCCCATAAAGTCTTATAGAAGGGAGCAATTGGGAGCAATAGGTTATATGAACGACGTTGTGACTGAGAACGCGGGCGAGGTGATGAAAGCCCAGCTTCGCCGCGACCTACGCGCCGCTATGAAGCGGGGCGACAAAGGCGAGACTGCTGTGCTTCGGGAGCTAGTTGCGGCGCTCGACAACGCCGAAGCTGCGCCGCTTCGTAAGGAGCGTCCATCCGTCGATCGTCATTCCTTCAGCGACGGATCGGCTGAAGGTGTGCGTCGGGCGCTCACGCAGGAAGACGTGCACGCCGTGTTGCTGGGCGAGATGAAAGCGCGGTTGGAGTCCGCTGCCGAGTTCGCGCGATTGGGCGCAGAAGCGCGTTCCATCGCGCTCAACGCCGAGATCAGAATTCTGCGCCGCTATGTCCAACAATAGCGTCGCTACTTCTGGGGAGGGCGATTGGCGCAGTGCTGGCCATCGAGGCCGCACGGCGTTACGGGACGTCTTAACCTCAAGGCTTTCACGCCGGCCGCTAGCTAGGCCTGCCCAAAGCCATCGTCGGCCGCACCCATTCGCAGGTCCGGGCCTCGCCATCCGCTGTCCCGGCGACATCACACGCGAAAGCACATCAGGCCTCGATGAACATTGTCTTCCGCCCTCATGGCTTTGTTGAGTGTAGGGCGGATCAGTTTTCCGTCGCAGCTCGTAGGGTCGATTAGCCGAAGGTGTAATTCATCGCCCTTGGTCAAGCGGCGCTGCCGGAGTGGCGGGTTACGCTTTCGTTAACCCGCCCCAGGGTTGCTCAATGTCCAAGCGGGATGTCCCGGCGAGCTTCTAGATGTTATTCACTAGTCCGCCAAAGCCCGGCCGACGGGGTAGGATTCGAACAGCTTCCATACGCCTTCGATTACTGCTCCTTCTTGAATAAATCCTGGAAGATGAGCTGGCCCCAAACGCGGCCGCGTGCGTGCACCAGCGCGCCACCCTCGTTGAGCTTTCCCAGCTTGACGGGTGCGAAGCCGAGTTGTTTGGCCAAAGCCATCACGGGAGCGATCGCGTCCTCGTCGTCACCAGACAGAAAGACGACCCTGTGCCCGCCCTCGACGATCGGATCGGCAGCCAGCGTGGCCGCAATCAGGTGATTGAAGCCTTTCACGAGCTTGGCGTCGGTGAATGCCTTCGCGACGAAGGCGGAGGACGGGAGACCGTCCAGTTCCTCGGGAGGAAGCAACGCGTTCATCGCGTCGATGATCGTCTTGCCTTTCCAGCTCGGCAGGGCCTTCGCAACCTCGCGATGCTCCCCGAACGGGACCGCCAAGATGATTGTGTCGGCCTCGAGTGCTTCCCGCAGCGACTTGGCGACGACCGTGGGGCCAATCGCGCGAGCCTGCGGCGCCAACGCCTCGGGCGGCCGGCGGCTCGCGACGGTCACGTCGAGGTTCTTGCGGGCGAATGCATGGGCGAGGGCCTGGCCTATCTTGCCGAACCCTATAATTGCGTAGCTCATAACGCTTCTCCAGTTTTCAGATGGCCGAGAAGCCGCCGTCGACAGACAACTCCAGCCCATTCACGAAGCTGGAATCGTCAGACGCAAGAAACAGCGCGGCCGCCGCAATTTCCTCAGGACGACCCATCTTTCCTCGCGGGATCAGGGATTCGAACATGCGTTTCGCCTCCTCGGTGAGAACTTGGTCCTGCATCGGTGTGGCGATCGGCCCAGGGTGCAGCACGTTCACCCGTATATTCCTGCCCTTCAGTTCGTTGAGCCATCCGCGTGCGAATGCGTGCAGCGCCGCCTTGCTCGCCGCATACACGCTGTAACCAGGAAAACCTTTGATCGAAGCAACGGACCCGGTCATGAAGATCGATCCGCCATCGTTGAACAGCGGCAACGCCTTTTGCACCGTAAACAGCGTGCCGCGCACATTCAGGCCGAAAGTCGAGTCGAAATGCTCCTCGGTAATCTCGCCCAGTGGGACGGCTTCGCCCGTGCCAGCGCTCGCGTACAGGACGTCAATCTTGCCCTTTTCCCGTTTGACTGTGTCGAACAGGCGGTCGAGGTCGTCGAGATTGGCCGCGTCGCCGCGCACGCTGGTCACGTTCCGGCCAATCAGCCTGACGGCCTCGTTGAGCGCCTCCTGCCTCCGGCCCGTGATGAAAACATAGGCGCCTTCTTCAACGAACCGCTTGGCGCTCGCCAGCGCCATGCCGCTCGATCCACCCGTGATGACTGCAACCTTACCCTCAAGCTTTCCCATGACTTTCCTTCAGACTCCGTCTTTGGCTGATCGGGGAGGTTCCCCGAGAACTCCGAAATGGGTCTGCCGGTGTCAGGTGTTGAGTGCGGAAGCGCGCACATCGGTGGTGCGAAATCGCTCCGACTGGACGACTGACGCCAGCCGCGATCGGTGCGCGCCGTTCGGAATTGGCCGTGCTCGTCGGCATAGGCAGTAATCCCCCGACCGTGCTACGCCACGTTCGAGAGGATGTTCGATGGTGTTGGGCACGGACTTTCGAAGGCAAATCCCGCGGTGCAGGATTGCACCATGATCGACTGGGACGACGTTCGCTACTTTCTGGCCGTCGCGCGCGAAGGCTCGGTGCGGGCCGCCGCCGAGCGCCTCGGGGTGAACCACTCGACCGTGCTGCGACGCATCGCCCAGCTCGAGGAACACCTCGGGGCGCACATGTTCGAGAAGCTGCCTTCGGGCTATCGCCTGACGGCTGCTGGCGAGGAAGTCGTCGAGCTCGCGCACCAGATGGAAGCGTCGTCGCACTTGCTGGAGACGCGCGTCTTCGGACGCGACCAGAGCGCGAGGGGGCTTCTGCGGGTGACGCTGCCGCCGTTCCTCGCGGCACACCTGCTCATGCCGGACTTCGCCGATTTCGCGCGCATGCATCCGGACATCGAGATGGAAATCCTGTCGTCCGGCGAGCCGGCCAATCTGACCAACCGAGAGGCCGATGTCGCGATCCGCATCGTCTCCGACCGCAAGACCCTGCCGCTCAATCTTCACGGTCTGATGGGACCGGAGCTGTTCGGCGGCGTCTACATGTCTCGCGATCGACTAGCCGCGTGGCGTGCGGGCGCGTCTGATCCCATCCGGTGGATCGTCATAAACAATCATGGACTCCCGGACTGGGCCCGCGAGGGAGAGGTTCGTACCACGGGGGTTCCGTTCAGGACCCCAGACGCCGAGGCGCAGATCGTTGCAGCACAGCAAGGGGTCGGGATGACGAAACTGCCGTGCTTCGTCGGAGATGCCGAGCCCCTATTGGTGAGGGTGCCGGGCACTGACCTGCACATGTACGGAACGCTCTGGCTTCTCACCCAGGGGGAGACACGTAAGACGAAGCGCGTGCGGCTCTTCACTGAGTTCGTGTCCCGCAGGCTCGCCGCGTACGCCCCGCTTCTCGCGGGGCTGTCCGTATCGCGTGGCTGACGCGCGGCCACGGATATTCTGGAAATATTGATTTCGCGCCACACAAACGATCTCGACGGAGTGCGATCCATAATCAACAAGACCGGCCTTGCGCTTGCGCCGCGCCGGATATCGGATCGCCCACATCCGCATTTTCTGAAGTGGCACCGCGAGCATTGCTTTAAGCAATAGCAAGCGTAGGGCGGATTAGCTTTCCGTCGCGGCTCGAAGAGCTGCGGCGGAAAGCGTAATCCGCCGTTCCTCGCGGACGCGCGTCGTTCAGCAATAGAACTCGGATGGCGGTTTTCCAAAATGCCGCCGGAACATCGCGGTGAATGCGCTCTGGCTGGCATAGCCGCAATCGAATGCGACATCGATGACCCGCTCGCCATTTGCCAGCTTGCGGAGGGCAAAAAGAAGCCGCGCCTGTTCGCGCCATTGCGCAAATGTCATGCCGGTTTCTTTGACGAACAATCGATGTACGGTCTTGGCCGTCACGTTCAATCGCGCTGCCCACTGTTCCGCGGTCGAGATGTCGGATGGTTGATCGATCATTGCTTCGCAGATGAACTTGATGCGGGCATCGCCCGGCAGAGGCAGATGCAGTGGCAACACGTCCGACACCGTGACCTCGTCGGCGAGCAGGCGCATCAGGCGTTCGTCCCGGCCGCCGTCCTGGTAGTCTGGCGGAATGCAAACCGCCGCAACGATGAGTTCGCGCAACAACGGTGACACGTCGATCACGCAGCTCTTCGTCGGCATATGTCGGATTGCCGTCGCATCGATGAAGACAGTGCGGATTTTGACGGCGCCCGACATCTTCACGTCATGCTCCAGCCCTGCGGGTAGCCAAAGCGCCCGGTTCGGCGGAACGACCCACGTTCCTTCCGCCGAGCGCACGATCATCACACCTTCGATCGCATAAAGCAGTTGCCCCTTGGGATGCGAATGCCATCCCGTCGAGGCGCCATCCGGATAGTTGACGTCCATCGCAGCCATGGCGCGGCGGGTGTCGTGAAAATCCAGATGTTTGCGCGTTGGATCGCTCTGCATGTCCCATTCTCTACAGCCACGTTCACTCTAGAGCGATACGGACAGTGGTGAAAGGTCGTAAGCGCGGGCTTCAACAATGAGCGCGTCATCGGCCATGAAGAACAAGTTCGCCTTTCTGTATCCCTTCTCCGCCATCGTCCTCTGGTCCGGAAACGTGATCGTTTCCAGGATGTCTGCCCACACGATCGGCCCGGAGGCGATCACATTCTATCGTCTGTTGCTTGCCGTGCTTTTGATGAGCACGTTCGTTGCAGGGGGAGCGTGGCGAGATCGCGCGGTGATCTGGCCTCATCTTGGTCAATTCGCCATTCTTGGCTTTCTGGCCATGTGCCTGTTCCAAAGCCTGTCCTACCTGGCGGCGGAAAGCACCACGGCAACCAACATGGCCGTGTTCACCGCGCTTACGCCGCTGCTCACCGTGGCATTGAGTGCGCTTCTGCTGAAGGACGCGCCGACCATCGGGATGGTCGGCGGCGGAATCCTGTCGCTTCTCGGGCTCGTCTATCTCGTCAGTGCGGGCGATCCGGCATCGCTCGCGCGCAACGGCGTCCACCTCGGCGACCCCCTTATGTTTCTGGCGGCGCTGGTCTATGCGCTCTACGGCGTGCTGTTGAAGCGTTGGAGCCTTCCGGTCGCCGGGTGGCAATCGACGTACATGCAGGCGCTTTGCGCCTTGGCGATTATGTTTCCAGCCTTCCTGGCGACGCCCGCGCCGATGCGATCGCTGAACGCCGACACGCTGCCGCTGATCGCGTATGCAGGTGGACTGGCTTCAGTCGTTCTTCCGTTCTTGTGGGTCCGCGGCGTTCACATCCTTGGGCCGAACCGCTGCGCGGTCTTCATGAATCTGCTGCCGGTCCTCACCGCGCTCGGAGCCATCGTTCTGCTTGGAGAGCCGGTGCACGTCTATCACGTGATCGGCGGCGGCGCTGCTCTCGCCGGTGTAGCCTGCGCTGAGATCTTCCGCCGTCCTTTACGTGGCGCGCCTGCTGCGATGCTGCGCGAGCAATGAGGAGGTGGGCGCAGCGGGTGCGACACAACAACCCGACGCCTAACAGGTGAAAAGTGGACACCGGTTTTCCCTCGCGACAAACGCGAAGCGTTTGCGCAGGACGATCATGCTCAAACAAAGAGCTAGAGCCTGATGACTTTTCTTCGAATCGTCATCCCGCTCTAGTCTGCGCCTTTGTTGCAATCAGTTTGCGGGCCTTCAGGCCAACATCCCACCATCAACGTTCACGATGGTCCCGGTGATCTGGCGGGCGGCGGGACTTGCGAGGAAGGCGACGGTGGCGGCGATATCCGCAGGCGCGCCATATCGGCCCAACGGGATGAGGTTGCGCTGGAAGTCCGAGAACTCACCGTCCGCGGGATTCATGTCGGTGTCGGTTGAGCCCGGCTGGACCAGATTAGCCGTGATGTCGCGTGGCCCAAGCTCGTGCGCCAGACCGCGGGTGAAGGACTGCAGCGCGGACTTGGTCATGAAATAGACCGTACCGGTCGCCCCGACGATGCGCTCCGCGCCGGCGGAACCGATGGTGATCACGCGGCCGCCTGCGCCAAGGTGGGGGAGGGCCGCTTGCGTGACGAGTACGGGACCGCGGACGTTGACTGCGAGAAGCGCGTCGATGTCGTCCACCTTGAAGTCGGCGATCGTATCGTAGAGCGCGATGGCGGCGTTGTTGACGAGAATGTCCAGCCCCCCCAACGCTCCGACGGCCTCATCGACGGACCGCCTGATGACCATCGGATCGGCGCTGTCGGCCTGGATGGCCACGGCACGGCGGCCATGCCGCTCGATCGACGTCACCACCGCTTGGGCACGCTCGGAAGCGTGCCGAAAGGTCAGCGCGACGTCCGCACCGTGTTCAGCGAGCGCGAGCGCGATGGCCGCCCCGATCCCCCGAGAGCCACCGGTCACAAGCGCCCGTTTTCCGGCCAAATTGATCATCGTTCGTCCTTTTATGTAGTGATCATTGCATAATTCATACTTCCTAGAATCGTTGCGCAGGGGCGTCAACATGTTTATGTAGTGATCGATGCAAAAAAAGGATCAGAGCTCATCGGAATGCGCGCGCCGTGGACGTGGTCGGCCGCGCGCGTTTGACCGCGAAGCCGCTCTGGCGCAGGCAATGAAGCTGTTCTGGATCAAGGGCTACGAGGCGACCTCGGTTGCAGACCTGACGGAGGCGATGGGCGTCGGTTCGACCAGTCTCTATGCAGCCTTCGGCTCGAAGGATGAGCTGTATGCCGAAGCGCTCCGGTTCTACTCCGCGACCTATGAGCACTTGGTCCTGGGGCGGTTTCGCAAGGCCGCCACGGCGCGCGACGCGGCGCTGGCGTACCTGCGCGACTCCGCGGCTGCAATGACGGGATCGGATTGCGACCTGCCCCACGGATGCATGGTCACGCTGGCGACGGTTGGAAGCGATGGCCACACCGAACTGGGCGACCTGATGCGCACGGCACGGGGCGGCGCGTTTGATGTGCTCATGGCCCGTTTGGAAAAGGGCGTCGCAGAAGGGGAGCTGCCAAAATCTCTCGATGTCGCCAAGCTCGCGAGGTTTCTGCAAACGGTGCAGAGCGGGATGGCGATCCGAGCCCGTGACGGCGCCGACAGGGCCGAACTCCAGGCTGTAGCCGAGATTGCCATGGCTGGGTGGGACGGTATCGTCTCCAGCGAGCGTCGGGCGGATTAGTTTTCCGCCTCAGCTCGAAGAGCTGAGGCGGAAAGCGTAATCAGCCACTCCTCGCACCAACTATGGTGGGTAATCCGGTTGATGCTTATAATCGCGGTCTATCTTGATCGCCTGCGCATTGTTGCCCTCAAGTCAAGTAGTGTTTGCGCCGCGAATCTTGCGAACCTTCCTGGCAATTGTACCGACGCGCGACGCATCAGCGCTCTCGTTCTTCACGTGCTCGATGAAGGCACGCAGTTTGGGCAGGACCTGACGTTTCCCTGGATAGTACAGAAAGACCCCCGGTGCGGTGACGGAGAAGGGCGTCAGTAGTGCTTGCAATTGGCCTTCAGCTATCGCCGCTTTGGCAAGCGGACCGGGCAGTTGCGCGAGTCCCAAACCTTGTATCGCCGCTCCAAGGAGTGTGGGGTAGTCGTGCGCAATCAGCGGCCCCGAGACGATCGCCTCCACCGTCCTGTTGCCGTCAACAAAGGGCCAGGGCGCAATCGACCCGTTTGTACGGCGCATGCGCAGGCAGGCGTGGTCTCGCAGATCGTCGATGCGCTCCGGCCGTTTTCGTCGCTGCAGATATTCGGGGCTGCCAACGACCACGAGCGGGAACGGCGGCGTCAGCCGTACCGCGACCATGTCGGCGGCGATGAACTGGCCCAGCCGGATGCCTGCATCAAATCCTTCGGCCGCAAGGTCGACCAGCTCCCCGCTTGCGACGATTTCCACTTCGACTTCGGGATAGGTCCGGCAGAAGGATGCGATCAGCCGCTCCAGCAAAATCGGCACCACCGCGCGCGGCACTGAGAGGCGCAATAGTCCGGCCGGGCGCTGCCCCAGCTCACGTGCGACCTCGCTTGCGGCAACGAGCTCCGCGAAGGCGGGCTTCGCGCGCGAAATGAATCGCTCGCCGGCTTCTGTCAGACCGACGCTGCGCGTGGTGCGGACGAAGAGCGCCGCACCGACTCGCGCCTCCAACGCTTGTACGGCTTGGCTGATCGCCGATGGAGTTACCCCGAGTTCCGCGGCCGCTTTACGGAAGTTGCGGTGCTGCGCAACGCTCAGGAACGCCTCCACGCCGTCGAGCGCGCCGTGCCTGACTGTGAAGTTCTGCTTCATGGCTCATCGACATTATCGCGGATAGTCGCGCGCCGGAAGCGGTCTTACTTATCCGGTGCGAACCTGATGCTTTAGGGGAGCCTTGCGATGACCGATATCCTGGACGGCGTGCGCGATCACTATCGCGCGACCGGCTTGACCGAGCGGCTGAAGACGGCGCTCACGGCCTTCGGGCCGGAGAAACAGCGGCTCATGCCGCAGCAGCTAGCCGCGCTTGACCAGTTTCACACCCGCGGACTCGCCGCGACCGCCGAGCTTGCCAAGTTGGCTGGAATGAGCGCCGACATGTCGGTTCTTGACGTCGGTTCGGGCGTCGGCGGGCCGGCGCGCTTTTTGGCTGCGACCTATGGCTGCCGGGTGACGGGCGTCGACCTCAGCGAGCCATTCGTGGATGCCGCGCGCTATCTGACCGAGCGAACGGGGCAGAGCGGTCAGGTGTCGTTTGAGGCCGCCAGCGCGCTGGACCTTCCGTTCGAGGACGGCCGTTTCGACGTCGTGTTGCTGCAGCATGTGGCAATGAACATTTCCGACCGGACGCGGCTCTATCGCGAGATCCGGCGCGTAGTGAAGTCGGACGGCAGGTTTGCAATCTACGATGTCGTGCTGAACGGCGGCGAGCCGCACTATCCCGTTCCTTGGGCACGAACGCCGGCCACAAGCTTTCTTCTGACCGCCGCCGCGACGCGCGAGGCGATCGAGCCGGCCGGTTTCCACACACTGGAATGGCACGATGACACCGAGGCCGCCAAAGCCTGGATCGCTGAGTTGCGTGCGTCGGGCCCGCCGCCTTCGCCAAATCTCGGCGTGGTGATGGGGCCGAACTTCGCGCAGCTTGCAGCCAACCTGGGACAAAGTCTCATGGAGGGCCGGGTCGGCATCCTGAGCGCAGTGTTCGAGGCTGCACCGGTCAACACCCGATAGGAGGCCAAATGTCTACGGCAACCGTTTTCCAGATACATCTTGTTATGGGTTATGTCCCGTGGCTGCTTTGCTTCGGCGCGTATGTGTGGCCGAGGCTGAAGGCAATGGACCAGGTCGAGGCGCAGCGGGCCATCGCTACGTTGCACAGCTTCCGCTTCTTCGGGCTCGTCTTCATCGTTCCTGGCGTCGTCGGCCCCAATCTGCCGGCTGGCTTCGCCAGCTTCGCTGCCTACGGTGACTTCGCAACCGGGGTGCTGGCAATCATGGCGCTTGTCACGGTCAACATACGTCCGCTCTTTTGGCTGTTCGTCGTCGCCTTCAATCTCGTCGGTGCGGCCGACATCATTGTCGACTACTACCACGGCATCGAGGTTGGCCTTGCCGCGCTGGCGGGGGAGTTGGGCGCCACTTACGCGATCCCGATCATCTACGTGCCTGCGCTGATGATCACGCACGTCGCCGCATTCTATTTGCTAGCACGTCCGCAGGCCCAGCCGGCTCGCACTCTCTCCGGCTGGTCCAATGCGCGCTAGCGAGCGCAACCGCGCCTGGATCGTGGTGGTGCTGCTCTTCATGTTCATGGTGATCAATTTTGCCGACAAAGCGGTGATCGGGATCGCCGCGGTACCAATCATGCAGGAGCTGCAACTCGGCCCGCGCCAGTTCGGGTTGGTCGGTTCCAGTTTCTTCTTGCTGTTCGCGGTCTCGTCGGTCGCGACCGGCTTTCTGGTCAACCGGGTGCAGACGCGCTGGGTGCTGCTGGCGATGGGCTTCATCTGGGCGCTGACCCAGTTTTCGATGATCGGCGCGGTCGGGTTCGAAACGCTGGTGGCCTGTCGCATCGCGCTCGGGATCGGCGAAGGTCCCGCGACACCGGTGGCGCTGCATTCCGCCTACAAATGGTTTCCCAACGAACTGCGTACACTTCCGACTGCCGTCATTGTGCAAGGCGGGGCGATCGGCGTCCTGGTGGCACTGCCGCTGCTTAACTGGATCATTGTTCGTTGGACCTGGCATTGGGCCTTCGGCTCACTCGGCCTGGTCGGCCTCGTTTGGTGCGCATTGTGGTTTGTCTTCGGCCGCGAAGGGGCGTTGGACACCGGGAGCGCAAAGGATGCAGCGCAATCGTCCCTGCGGGTCGGCTACGTGCAGTTGCTGCTGAGCCCAACGATCTTGGCGTGCTGGGCGGCGTCGTTCGGGGCCAACTGGGCCCTGTCGCTGGCGCTCTCGTGGCAAGGCGCGTACCTGGTGAAGGGTCTTGGCCTTGCGCAAAGCTCGATCGGATTCCTGGGAGCGCTGCCTGCCGGCGGCAGCGCGGTCGCGATGCTTGCGACCGGCTGGTACTCGCAACGCCTGCTGTCACGCGGCGTATCGAGCAGAGTGGCGCGCGGCATCCTCGGCGGGTTGGGCGTCATGCTTGGCGGCGCTGCGCTGGTGATGCTGCCGTACGTTCCGGGCATCCCCGTTAAAATTGCACTGACAACGCTCGCGGTGGCGCTGCCTTCGGCGATCTATGTCATCGGCAATGCCGTCGTCGGTGAAATCACTCCGGCGGCGCAGCGCGGCGCGCTGCTCGCGATAGGCGCCGCAGTCGCGAGCTCAGCCGGCCTGCTCGCACCCTATATCATGGGCAGTGTCATCGAGAGCGCCACGACACCGCTCGACGGGTTCAACACCGGTTTCTTCATGTGCGGGGTCATTATGCTGGTAGGTGGCGCCATCGCGATCGCGTTCGTAAATCCCGAGCGCGAGGCAAAATGGAGTTCGAGGCGGATCCAGCCGCTTACCGCGTCTACTTGAGAGGCGGACGATAGCGAGAGAAGAGCGGATTGGCTTTCCGGCGCAGCTCAAAGAGCGAAAGCAGAAAGCGTAATTCGCCATTCGCTTCACAACGACCGCCGGCATCCCGAAGGTCCGAAGGACGAGCTCGCAATGACGATGCGGCCGCGTTAGGTGCGACATAACAACCCGACGGGCAAATCAGCCAGAAGTCTGTCCAGACTATCAGCGAAAAATATTCCGCTTTCGCCGTCGGGCAAATCAGTGATTTAACTCCGCGCGTCTCACGGCGGATGAGGGGCGGCTCGCGATCGTCATGAACGTTGCGGTGGGATGCGGTGGACGCGGGTGTCGCGACTGACGAGCGTGACATCAGCGGACGGCGAAGTCGTGTGGTCCTGGCGCCCCGACGCTGGCGCTAAGTCTGTGGATCAAGTATCCGCAGAGCGACGGTGGCAAAAAAGCCCGGTCACCGGGGAGAGCACGAAGTAAGCCGTAAACCATCGCGCAGGGAAAGCCGGAATGCTTCGGTTGAACCTGTGGTCCTACCCCCGTGCTTTTTGTTGCACGGGACCCATGGGTGCAACCGGCACCCGGCTTTCCCTGCGCCCTCTGCTATCGAGGGTGGAAAGTGACACAAAGCTCGGACGCAACGCGCCGCGAGAATGCGAACTCGTATCCTCTCTCAACCGTCAAAAAAATCGCGAGACGATGTCGGCCTACGAAGATCCCGTTCGTCGTTCCGATGCCAAGCCGATGAGCCCGGCTCGAACAACAAGGAGACAGGCGATGCGTGTGATGGTGCTCGTGAAGGCTACCGAAGACAGCGAAAAGGGCTTTGTCCGCACGCCCGAGGCGACTGAGATGCTCGAGGCGATGGGCAGATTCAATGATGAGCTGCGTAAGGCCGGCATCATGCTCGCCGCCGACGGCCTCAAACCGTCCTCGCAGGGTAAGCGTATTGCGTTCGATGGTCCCAGCCGGACGGTCGTCGACGGGCCTTTCGCCGCAACCCGCGAGCTGGTAGCCGGCTTCTGGCTCTGGGAAGTCAAGGACATGGACGAGGCGGTCGCCTGGGTAAAGCGTTGCCCCAATCCCATGCCCGGACCGAGCGAGATCGAAATCCGGCCGCTATACGAGATGGCTGATTTGCAATGAGCGAGCGAAGGGCGGATTGCGCCGCAGTTCGAAGAGCGGAGGCGGAGAGTGACCGCAGGGACGACATCTACGGCCTTTCGGACTCGCGGGCGACTCGCGGAGTCTTGTCGGTCCACTCCGGCGGGGCGCCGATCTTGCCGGCGAGAAGTCCCGCCAGACCGGGCGCGCGGCCAAAATTGTCGCACGTCGCATATTTCGGTTCGCCGCCCAGCCACGACTGCACGCGCTGACCGGAGGGCAGCGAGATATCCAGGGCCCCGGGCTCCTTGCCGGTGGCAAGCATCCGCGAGAACTCGTTGCCGAACTTGGTTGCCAAGCCATAGGCGTCGCCGACTTCGGAAACGCGAGGATTGTCCATGATCGAATTCGCACCGCGGGCCCATACCATCGCAGCGCGCTGCACGCCGCTCCGGTCGATGGCTTCGGCCTCGACGGCAAGGCCACCTAGACCAATGGGAAGACGCGGAACGCTGAACGGCAAGGCTGCGCCGGTGCCCAAGGTCACCGCGGTCGACACGCCGGCCGCGGCCTTGTCGGTCGGCAACACGTCGGTGACGACAGTTCGAACGGTCAGGTCGGCATGTTCACGTGGCGAGACGATTTGAAACTTGTCGCTCAACGCGACACAAACCTCGCGATCAAGTGCGTTTGCAACCAGCGCGCGATCCTGCGCCGTCTTCACCTGCGCCAACGCACTATGGGCAAACGTCGTCGGAACGATGCGTACGGTTTTCACCGACGCCAATGAGTTGGCGTCGACGTAATTTCTCGACTTCGAGAGCATGCCCTTCTGCTCTCCCAGATTGTTGTAGGTTCCCAGCGTGCCCGCCGTTTTCTGAGGCATGGAAGCGCATCCGGCAACCGTCAGAGCGAATGGCAGAGATATCGTTCGAAGCCACGAATGGGGAGTTCTTGTCACAGCGTGGCTCCGGGCATAAGATGCATTGATGCATCTAGTCGGAACCGTGATGCGGAGTCAAGATGCATTAATGTATCTTATTTGGAGTGAGCATAGTTATGGGCGAGCGGCGGCGCGGCGCGGAGTTGGAAGAGGCAATCCTGGAGGCCGCGTGGCTCGAACTGGCCGAGCGCGGTTATGCCGGGCTGACGATGGAGGCGGTCGCGGAAAGGGCAGGGACGAGCCGTCCCGTGCTTGCGCGCCGATGGGACGGGAAGGCGCCGCTTGCCGTCGCGGCCATTCGGCAGCAAATGGCGAAGCACCCGCTGGAGGTGCCGGATCGGGGCGATGTCCGGACGGAGCTGCTGGAGTTTCTGAAGCGTGCGGCTGATCGCGCCGCCGGAACGGCGGCGGCCTTCACCTTGTTTTCCAGCAATTATTTCTCGGAGAACTGGTCGACACCGAAGGATCTGCACGCCGCTCTCATCGAAGGTGGAGCACGACCTTTCTCGGCGATTCTGGAACGCGCCGTGAAGCGCGGCGAGATCGATGCGGCAAAGCTGACGCCTCCGGTGGCTTCTCTGCTCGGCGACCTGTTTCGGTACCACGTCATTATGAACTTTGCGGCGCCGCCGCCGGCCTTGCGAAAAGCCTGGGTCGACACCGTGTTCCTGCCGCTGGTCAAGCCGAGGTAGGCGAGGCGGTGGTTGACCAATGACTCATCACGAACTATTTGAAGTTACATGAGACGAGATAGCCGACTATCTGGGGTGCTTCACGTGCTGCTGCACATGGCCGAGCACGGCGGGCCGGTGACATCTGAGGTGCTGGCGAAAGCGATGTGCACCAACCCGGTGGTGATCCGGCGGATCATGGCCGGCCTGCGCGACTGCGGCTACGTCCGATCCGAAAAGGGCCATGGCGGCGGATGGGTGCTCGCGCGCGATCTCGAAGAGGTGACGTTGCGCGATGTCTATGATGCGCTGGGCTGCCCGTCATTGCTTGCGATAGGCAATCGAACCGACGCGCCGGATTGCCTGGTCGAACAGGCCGTCAATGCAGCGCTCGACAAGGCATTTCACGATGCGGAGGCGCTCCTGCTCGCGCGTCTCGGCGAAGTTACCCTGGCGGTGCTGAGCGCCGACTTTCACGCACGGCTGACTGCCCGCAAAGGCTCGCGCCGAACGGAGATCGATCATGTCCACTGAAGACGGCGCCAGGTTCTTTCTGAGCGCCTTCTGCGACCTCGCAAAAAAGTGAGCCCCTGCATGTCGTCTTTGGCGCCTCGCGTTCGTCTTGGAGCCAGGGATAGCTGCAGTGGAGACACGGAATGAAGGATGCTCACTATCGCTGGGTGATTGTCGGAGCCGGCGGGCTTCTGGGCTGCGTTGCCATCGGCGGGATGTTCTCGCTGCCGGTTTTTCTCCTGCCGATTACGCGGGACACCGGCTGGTCGGTCACCGGCGTGTCCAGCGCCATGACCATCGGCTTTCTCGCGATGGCGTTCACCAGCATGATCTGGGGGACCTTGTCCGACCGGCTCGGGCCGCTGCCGGTGGTGCTGACCGGCTCGATCGTTCTTGCGGCAAGCCTTGGGCTGGCCAGCCTTGCCTCATCGCTGGTTGCGTTTCAATTCATCTTCGGCCTGATGGTGGGCGGCGCGGCCGCCGCGATCTTCGCGCCGATGATGGCCTGCGTCACCGGCTGGTTCGATACCCATCGCAGCCTTGCCGTGTCGCTGGTTTCGGCAGGCATGGGGATGGCGCCCATGACCATGTCGCCGCTCGCGGCCTGGCTCGTCTCGATCCACGACTGGAGAACCTCGCTTCAGATCCTTGCCGTCACTGTCGCCTGCATCATGATTCCCGTATCGCTGTTGGTGCGCCGCCCGCCGGCGCTCGAACGCGAACACGCCCCTGCCGGCGAAGGCGAGCCGCAACCGGCGATGTCGCTGGCGCAAGCGCTGCGCTCGCCGCAGTTCATCGTGCTGCTCGCGACCAATTTCTTCTGTTGCGCCACCCATTCGGGGCCAATCATCCATACCGTGAGCTATGCGATAAGCTGCGGGATACCGATGATCGCCGCCGTCACGATCTATAGCGTCGAGGGGCTGGCGGGGATGGGCGGCCGTATCGCGTTCGGCCTGCTCGGCGACCGCTTTGGCGCCAAGCGCGTTCTGGTTTCGGGACTGTTCGCGCAGGCCTTTGGCGCACTCGCCTATGCCTTCGTGCGGGAGCTCTCCGCGTTCTACGCCGTTGCGGCGGTGTTCGGCTTCATCTATGCCGGCACCATGCCGCTCTATGCCGTGCTTGCGCGGGAGAATTTTCCGTTGCGGATGATGGGCACCGTGATCGGCGGAACCGCCATGGCAGGCAGCCTGGGCATGGCGACAGGGCCGGTGGCGGGAGGTCTGATCTACGACACCTTCGCCAGTTACGCTTGGCTCTACATCGGCTCC
Source organism: Bradyrhizobium sp. Leo78 (assembly GCF_059512425.1). NCBI lineage: Bacteria > Pseudomonadati > Pseudomonadota > Alphaproteobacteria > Hyphomicrobiales > Nitrobacteraceae > Bradyrhizobium > Bradyrhizobium sp. Leo78. The sequence continues at coordinate 21,625 of NZ_JCAMOT010000009.1, read as the reverse complement.
TGGGCGGTTGGACTTGGCGCGTTCCTGATCGCGCTGACGTTCAGGCCGTTTGCCAAGGTCAAGGCCGAGGCGGCGCCAGTGCCGGCGTGAGGGATGACGCGACGGAGCATGTCATGGTGAAAGTCACTCTTCAGATCGTGGTCTGGACCGCGATCATGGGCGCTATGATCCTGTGGCCGGCCGGCACCCTGGCTTATCCCGGAGGCAGGGCGTTCCTCGCCATATTCGCGATCGGCGGCCTTGCGATTACCCTGTGGCTCGCCAAGCGCAATCCGCGGCTGTTGCGCGAGCGCATGAGTTCACCGGTGCAGCGCGACCAAAAGCCGTGGGACCGGATCTGGCTGACGCTCTTCATCGTGCTGTTCTGCGCCTGGATGATCTTCATGTCATGGGATGCCGCGCGCACCGGTTTTAGCGCGGTGCCGGTCTGGCTGCAGGTGGTTGGCGGTGTCCTCACCGTGCTCTATCTGCTCGGCGTGTGGTGGACGTTTCGGGAAAATACCTTTGCCGCGCCCGTGGTGAAGATCCAGGAGGATCAGCGGGTGATCGATACCGGACCGTACGCCATCGTCCGCCACCCGATGTATGCGAGTGCTTTGCTCCTTATCGTCGGCCTGCCGCTGTTGCTCGGTTCCTGGATCGGTCTTGCGATGTCGGTGGTGTTTATCCTCGGCATCGCCTGGCGGACCCTGCATGAGGAAAGCGCGCTGAGGGCGGAGCTGAAAGGCTACGAGGAGTATGCTTCGCACGTGCGCTATCGGTTCATCCCGTCGGTCTGGTAGCGGCAGGCGAGCGGGGCGGACCGTAGCATTGCCAGCGGGAGGTGGATTGCTATGCTCGCGCGGGCTGATCGAGCGGGGGGCGTCCTTTGGGGCGCCTCCTTCCACCCAATGACAAGACAGGAAATCCAATGGCACGCGTTCGCTGTATCACCGAGATGGGCATGGGCGTCGATGTTCACGGCAAGGATGCGACCAAGGCGGCGCGGCGCGCGGTCTCGGACGCGATCCGTCACTCGAGCCTCGGCTTCTTCCGCATGCTCGGCAAGACTGCCAACGACATGTTCGTCGATGTTACCATCGCCGTGCCGAACCCCGATGCGGTCGACACCGCTGTGGTCGCGAAGGAATTGCCTTACGGCACGGTGACCGTCACCGCGGTCAAGGGCGGGCTTGAGATTCCGGCCGAGCAGGGCAGCGATGCCATCATCATCGCCAACGCCGCTGTCATCGTCAGTCTCGACGACGGCAAACCGGCTTAGGCACCTCATGCCTGATAGTTAGGCTTGCCAATCTGTTTTCGCTGTGAAAAACAACAAGCAGACGGTCTGCTCGTCGAGCTTGCCGCGTAGGCGTTAACGTCAACCAACGCATGTCAGCACAACGGGAGTTTGTGCTATGCCTGGTTTGACCGAAATTCAGACGCCTTTCGTGCTCGGTGTTTTCCTCAGCGGCACGCACAGCTTCACCAAACATCGGCAAGACGTCGTTACGCTGCGCAAAGGGCTCGGCATCGAAGGCGACGCGCATTGTGGGCCGCTGGTCAAGCATCGCTTCGATGCGGCGCGTGATCCGAGGCGACCGAACTTGCGGCAGGTTCATCTCATCAAGGCGGAGCTCATCGAGGATCTGACCAGCAAGGGCTTTGTCGTTCAGCCCGGCGACCTCGGCGAGAACATCTCTACGTGCGGGATCGACCTGATGGCGTTGCCCGTGGGCACGCGGCTGCACATCGGGCGCGATGCGGTCGTCGAGATCACCGGCTTGCGCAGTTGTTGCGTGCAGATCGATACGTTTCAGCCGGGGATGCTGCGCGAGATCATCGCGCGCGTCGACGGCAAACTCGTTCGCAAGGGCGGCGTGATGGGCATTGTCGTTGAAGGCGGCGAGGTGCGGCCGGACGATGCCATTGTCGTGCGGTTGCCGGATGGACCATTCGTGCCGCTCGAAGTGGTGTGACTGTAGCCATGTCCCGTCCGTGGCGGACGATCTTCAGCCGGACAGCGCCGCGTCATCTGACACGAAGTCCTCGGGCGATCCGGCCGACATTGTCGATCTCTCCGGTCGCGCGAAGCAGGTTTTGGCCCAGTCAAAAATAGAGCAGGTCGCGGCCGACACGCTGTCGGCCCTGGTCCAATCGCTGAGAGCGGCGGGCAAGCCGCAGCCGCTGCATTCTTCGTCCGACAAGGCACAACCGTCCTCTTCAGGCGGTAAGCCAGTCAGCTTCGAAGAACTCGCAGGGATTTCGCTGACCAGCACCACCGAAGTGACGGTGACTGCCGGCAACCGCAATGCGGCCTCGACTGACGCGAATGGCGACGCGCCGCCGTCCGGCACGATCCTCCAGAAGCGCAGCTTCTCGGAGACGTTCTCCTTCAATGGCTTCCACGTCCCCGCCACGGGCAACGCGCTGACCAACAACAGCGACGTCCAGATTTACGGCCCCGATGGCTCCAGCGCATCGTCGACGCTGTTCGGCGGTTCCGCCGGAGTTGGCAGCGGCGGCACGGGAAAACAATACACGATGGTATCGAGCGCGAAGGTCGGCAACCGCCAGATATTCACCTTCGCCATGAACAGCGCCGCCGTGTCGGCAACCGCGGCGCAGAATGCGAGCGGAAGCGCGGTGCAGGCCACGGCGGCCGTGAAATCCAGTATCGTGACATTCGTCGTCGACTTCAACACCGGCAAGATCTCGGCGATGGAAGCGGATGCCTCCGCCGCTGCGACCTGGAGCGCAGTTCAGAGAACGGCGTGAGAAACGCACGGCTACCCACGACAGGGGGCGAGAGGCGGGAACCGACCGCGATGGTACTCCCTTTCCAAGCAAGTCTCGACTCACCAAAATTTCTGTTGAAAAGAACCGGACCTTCGCAATGAACCGGCGCGGTGGGGCTCGGCCGCGCCAGGCAAATTTGCACCACGACTTCGGCGCATTACTATGACCAAGCTGTTCGGGCGGGCGTGATTGCGAAAAGTCACGGATCCCGCTCGTTATTGCCGGATCATAGCAAATGTCTGTAGTCGAGGATTTTGGTCAGGTGCTCCCGGATGTCGTGAAGACAAAGGACATCTACAGCTTCTTCAGCCGTTCTGCATTTGAGAAGGGCTACGCCTATCAGGCCCAAGGGCGCGTCACGGGATTGGAAATCAGCGACGACCTCACGCGCATTCGCAGCAAGGTACGTGGAGGTGAGCCCAGCCCTTATCGTGTCGACATCGAGCTCGAATTCGACCATGGGCGTCTAATCGACCTCGACGGCACGTGCAGTTGTCCGATCGGAGCCAATTGCAAGCATGTCGTGGCGACGATGCTCCAGGCGCTGAGCGGTGTATTGCCGTCCGAGCAGAAAACGGACATCGGCAAGACGCCCGTCCGCTCCGTGTCGATTCTGCCTTACGATGTCACCGCATGGCTCGACAGTATCGGCGCCGCCGTGCGCGGCGACGATTATCCCGTCGATGTGACGCATCGGTTGCTCTACTGCCTGCAGCCCGCTCAAGCGGGCACGCAAATGCCGTTGCTGGGAGTGTCGCTACTCTCGGTCCAGATGCGCAAGGACGGGACGTTCGGGAGCAGTCCCACGCGTCCGAACATTTCCAGTTTCTCGGCCGAACGTGCACCGAAGTATTTTCGCGATACCGACATCGACATTCTGATGCGGCTCACGAGAGAGCGAGGGGCGTACTATCACCCACCTCGGTTGCAATCCCTCGCGCTCCTGCAGCAAATCATCGCGACCGGACGTGCGTTCTGGCGCGATCACAAGGGGCGGCCGCTACAGTGGGGCGAGGCGCGCGAGGGGCGCATCGATTGGCAGCAGGCCAGCAAGCAAGGAGTTTCCCCGCAACTGACCGTGCCGGGAGCGACGGCCCTCAACGCCGAGCCGCCGGTTTATATGGATGAGGCCGCAGGCGTGATCGGCCCGGTCCAACTGGGCCTGCCGCCTCGACTTTCCTATCAGCTCTTGTCGGCGCCCGTCATCCCGCGCGCGCAAGTTGCGGAAGTGGCGCGCCGCCTCGGCGAGAGATTGCCGCAGCTTCATCGTGGCCTGTTGCCGGGAACGCCGGCAGCGGCGGTGAAGATCGACGACGATCCGATTCCGATCCTGCGGCTTAAGCGGGGACGCGAGGGCCCAAGTGCCCACTTTTTCCACGACAGGCCCGAACGGACCGCGGTTGCCCATCTCAGTTTCCGCTACGGCCCGATCGAGATCGAGCCTAGGGAAAGGGAAAATCCGCTCGAAGCATTTCAGGCCGGCGAGGTCTACACGATCACACGGCGGCGGTCGAAGGAGAAAGGCACGCACAAGCGGCTGTCAGAGTTCGATTTCCGCGAAGCGAAATTGATCCACCCGTTTCTCGATGCCGGTCATGTCGACGATCTGACGTTCGGGGAGCCTCACGCCTGGCTCGATTTTCTCGAGTTCGGCGTTTCCGAATTGCGCGCGGAAGGCTTCGATGTGCTGGTCGATGATGATTTTCCGTATCGGCTGGTGCAGTCGCAGGGCGTCTTCGATGCCGAATTGGAATCCAGCGGTATCGACTGGTTCGAGTTGGCGCTCGGCGTCGAAATCGACGGCGAGCGACGCGATCTGGCGCCGGTCCTGGCCGCCCTGGTTGCGACACCGAATTTCACGCCCGATCGGATCAAGCAGCTCGCCGAGGCAGGGGACCACTTCTATCTTCCGCTTGCCGACGGCCGCCACCTGTCGCTCGCGGCAGATCGCTTCCTGCCGCTCGTGCTTGCGCTTCATAGCCTCAGTTTGAGCGGCCTTTTCGGTGACACATCCGGAAAGATCAGGCTCTCGCGCGCGGATGTCGTGCCGCTGCTGGCGCTTGAAAATGGCGAATTTGCTTTCCGCGGCGCCGACAGTCTTCGGCGCCTCGCCAATCTGCTTCGGGATCGCGAATTGTCGAATCCGCCGTTGCCCGCAAATTTTCGCGCTGAACTGCGGACGTACCAGGCGCAGGGGTTGGGCTGGCTCGACTTGCTGCGCGAGAGCGGTCTTGGCGGTGTGCTGGCCGACGACATGGGGCTCGGCAAGACCGTCCAGATACTGGCGCTGTTGTCGCTGGAGAAGGCGCGCGGTCATCTCAGCGAGCCCGCCCTTGTCGTTGCGCCGACCAGCCTGATGACGAACTGGTTCAACGAAGCGCAGAAGTTCGCGTCGGATTTGAGGGTGCTCGTGCTTCACGGTTCGGATCGCAAGCAGAGCTTCGCCGCCATTGCGGACCATGATCTTGTCCTGACTACCTATCCGCTGATTGCGCGGGATCACGAAGTCCTGTTGTCTCGCGATTGGCACATGGCCGTGCTGGACGAGGCGCAGACGATCAAGAATCCCAATGCCGCGACCACCCGCTGGTTGCGCGGCGTCAAAGCGCGGCATCGCTTCTGCCTGACCGGGACGCCGGTGGAAAATCATCTAGGCGAGCTCTGGTCCATCATGAGCTTTGCCAATCCGGGATATCTTGGCGACAAGGCGGATTTCAGCCGGCGCTGGCGCATCCCGATCGAGAAGCGCACGGATTCGCGACGCGCAGCAGCGCTGGCGCAGCGCGTGAAACCATTTCTCTTGCGCCGGACCAAGGCGGAGGTGGTTAAGGAATTGCCGGCCAAGAGCGAGATCGTCGAGCGCATCGCATTGGAAGGCAGTCAGCGTGACCTCTACGATTCCATTCGCCTGTCGATGTCGGACAAGGTCCGTAAGGCGATCCAGGAGCGCGGCTTGGCCAAGAGCCACATCATCGTTCTCGAAGCGCTGCTCAGGCTGCGCCAGGCCTGCTGCGATCCGGCGCTGCTGAAGCTCGACGATCGCGCCAAGCGCCCATCGGCCAAGCTTGAGCGGCTGATGGAAATGGTTGTCGAACTCCTGAGCGAGGGCCGGAAGATCATCGTCTTCTCGCAGTTCACCTCGATGATCGACCTGATCAGGGGCAGGTTCGATGCGGAAGCTATCCGCTACAGCGTCCTGACCGGACAAACGACCAATCGCAAGCGCGCGATCGAAGCGTTCCAGGACCGCAACAGCGATGTCTTCCTCATCAGCCTGAAGGCCGGAGGCGTCGGGCTCAACCTGACGGCGGCCGATACGGTGGTCATCTTCGATCCCTGGTGGAATCCGGCGGTCGAGGAACAGGCGATCGATCGCGCTCATCGTATCGGCCAGGACAAGCCAGTTTTCATCTATCGGCTGGTGGCATCGGGTACGATCGAGGAGAAGATGGACGAGCTCAAGGCGCGGAAGCGCGCCTTGGCCGACAGCGTGTTCGATCGCGAGGGACGCATCGGCGCGGCACTCACCGAAGAGGACGTGCGTGCGCTGTTCGAGGAATAGCGAAACGGGGCGGGTGCAAGGCCGAACAGGAAAGACTGTCTGACGACGACGCGGTCGTGTCAGCTCGCGTATTGAGCGATGCCGTTGCCGAACGACCAGTTTTCCTTCTTGACCTCGACGAGGTTGATAAAGATGTCTTCACGGCGTAGCCCGAGCGCGGTGTGCAGGCCGTCGGCGATCGCCTTGTAGAGCGCCTGCTTCTGCGCGGTGGTACGGCCTTCGTTCCAGGTGATCTGGATGATCACGAGATCGTTGGTGCGGTGGATGCCGAGATAATCGGGATCGAACAGGAAGCCATCTGCGTCATGCTCGCTGAGGAGCTGGAACCGGTCCTTCTCCGGCACGCCGACACTGATGAGTGCGTCATATACGATGCGGCCAATTTCCTGCCGGAACGCCGCGTCCTTGCCCTTGCGAAGATCGATGCGAACGAGGGGCATGTCCGTCTCCTGTTATCCGATGCGACTTCGTCGCGTCCGCCGCGGCGATCGTCTGCAGATGCTCGCAATTACATTAGCTGCATATGCTGGTATTGAAGATCAAGAGTTGCATCGTAGAATGTAACCGCAACAAACAAGGAGCGGACGTGTCCTGCTATCTCGGTCTCGACGGCTTTCGCGGCGGCTGGGTGGTGGCCTGGATCGACGATCAGGGCAGTCACGGCTTCGACTATTCGCCGCGCCTGGATCGGCTTCTCGCGGCCGCGCACAAGCGCGCCATGATCGACATGCCGATTGGCCTGACGATGAGGGGGCACCGGACCTGCGATCTGCGTGCCCGCGAACTGGTCGGCGCTTCGGTGTTTCTCGGCGCGCGGCGCAATCTTTGGGAGTTTGCGGACCAGGCTTCGGCGAATCGGTACTACTGGCATCACGAGGGCCCGGGCATGGGCGTGTCCTGCCAGCTCTGGAACATCAGGGACAAGATCAGGGAGGTCGACGATTTCATCACGCCGAAGCGTCAGGCGACCATCGGCGAGGCACATCCGGAACTGATCTTCCGAAATCTCGGCAAGCAGATCCGTCTGGATGGCAAGAAGTCGGAGCGAGGCCGCGAGCAGCGCTTGAAACTGTTGGCCGAGCGGGGCTTCGTCAAGCTTTCAAGCTGGCTGGCGCAACGTCGCGGCACCGGGATCGGACGCGACGATCTGATCGATGCCTGTGCCTGCGCGGCGGCAGCCCGCGACAGCAACGCGCGGCTCGGCGGCGATGAGATCGACGTTCGCGGCCTGCGAATGGAGATCAACTACTGAGAAACCAAGCGCTTCACTTCCGCGTAACCTCCGGGAAGATCCACATCGCGATCACCATGAACGGAGCGAGCACCATGATCGCGATCTTCGGACCATGCTGCCCGATCGAGTCCTGGTAGAAATAGGCAGCGCAAGCGACGAGCAGCACGATGATCGATAGGGCTGTCTTGATCGGGAAGGGCATCGGCACACTCCTCTATGAGGCGGTAAACCCCTGCAGCGGGGAGAGCATCAGCGCGAGCGCGGCGATCTGGACCAGGCCAAGGACGGCGAGCCCGCTGCGGCTGTCGCGCCACGCACCCGGAATGACCTGAAACACCGCGGGAATGAACAGGAAGATCAGGCCGCCGAACACTACGACGGAGGTCCAGCGCAGCATCTCGTGTGCGAACAAGATCACACCCGCGAGCAGGATCACGAGTAACGCGAGATTGGCGAGCACGAGCACCCCGCCGGCGGCGCCCGCGAACGATTGCGGCCTGGCACTTGGCGGAAACATGCCGACCAGCGTGAAGAAGCTGAGGCAGCAGGCTGCGAAGGCTGCCGCGAACAGCACCAGCGCGAGGCCATTCGGCTCGATGCCGGCCATGGTGGTCACTCCGCCGGCACGGAGCTTACGGCCGGATCGATCCGCGGGGTACGCGCGGTCTTGCGCATGTTGCGCTTGACGAAGCGCGTCTCGTAGCCGTTGAAGAGATGACCGAGCAGGCCGCGATCGAGATCGGACGTGCCGAACAGCCAGTCCATGATCGGGAAGGTGAGGTTCATGTTACGCTCCATCATGATCGATTGGTCGTGATGGGCGGTGTGATGACGGCGGATGGTGTTCACCATCGGCACGTTGCGGACGAACCAGTTCTCCTCGACATGGCAGCAGAAATGCATGAACTCATAGATCAGGTACATCGACGTCGTCGTCGCGATCAGGAGCCATCCGACATTGGCCGAGATGAGATAGCCGGCGACAATCGCGAGCGGGATCGACATCAGGGTGAAGGTCGCGAGGGCGTAAGGCGGGAAGAAGGTCACGCGCCAATCATGATGGTCGGCGAAGCGCATCTCCTGATCGGTGAAGAACTGGTGATGCATCAAGGTGTGGCGGTTATAGATCGCGCGGAACGCCTTGATCTGCGAGGGGCGGTGCATCACGTAGCGGTGGATCCACCACTCGAAGAAATTCGCGCCCAGGAAAGTCACGGGGACGATCAGCAATTCCCATGCGCGCAGGTCGCGGACATTGGCGAGATAGATGTAGAGCGCGGTGAAGCCGATCGTGTAGATGATGAAGACGTGCAGCCAGCCATTGTACCAGCCGGCGACCCGCTCGCGGTAAGTTTCACGGTAGCGGCGCTGCCGAGCCGACATGGCGGTTGATGCGAGTTCCATGGCCGACCTCCCGACGTCGAACTTGGATGACATTTGAATTTGCGTGTGATATATCATTAATCTATCAATGCTGCAAGATGGCGAGTAACGCCTTGAGATGTCGGGGAGGAACCACGCATGAAAAGGTTTTGCGGAGACCGCACTATCGATGGAGTCGTGATCACGGTGGATGGCCGGCCGCTCGATCAGAGGCTCGATCTGCACCGCTACACCGCGAACGGTTTTGAATGGAGCTACGAGGGGGAGGAGCCGCGACAACTGGCGCTGGCGATCCTGGCCGAGCACTTGAACGATGACGCCACGGCAAAATCGCTGGTCGAGCCGTTCATGAAGGCGGTGGTTGCCAATTTCGGCAACGAGTGGGAAATGAGTTCCGCCGATATCGACGCGGCGCTGGCGGCGCTGCGGAAAGACAATGGTGCTTTTCGAGCCGCATCCTGAAACAGGGCGGGGCGGGAGATCTGGAAGTGGGGCTCAAATACAAGGCGGCGGTGCTGCACGCGCCGAAATCGCCGCTCGTCATCGAGACGGTCGAGGCGGGCGAACTCGCGGCCGACGACGTGCTCGTCCGCGTCAAGGCGGTGGGGCTTTGCCATACAGATCTCGAAGTGATCGAAGGCAGCCTGCGCAATCCGATGCCGATCCTGCTCGGTCATGAAGCATCCGGCGTCGTCGAGCAGGTCGGGCCGAATGCGCGCGGCGTCGCGGTCGGCGACCACGTCGTCCTCTCCTGGAATCCGCATTGCGGGCATTGCTTCTATTGCGATCGCGACCTGCCGATCCTCTGCGAATCCTACCTGGGACAGGCGCCGCTCGCGGTGCAATTCGACGGACGCAGTCGCGCCAGGCTGGGCGACGGGCGTGAGCTCAAACATTTGATGTATCTCGGCGCGCTCGCTGAATACTGCATCGTGCCGGCGCAACAGGCGATCGTGGTGCCGAAGGAGCTTGCCTTCGATCAAGCCTGCCTGATCGGTTGCGGCGTCATGACCGGCGTGGGCGCCGCGCTCAATGTCGCGTCCATCCACTACGGCGACAGCGTGATGGTGATCGGATGCGGCGCGGTCGGCCTTGCGGCCGTGCAAGGCGCGCGTATGGCCGGCGCCGACATCGTCATTGCCGTCGATCTCGACGACAACAAACTCGATCTGGCCAAGCAGCTCGGGGCAACGCACGCGATCAACGCCGCCAAAGAGGACGTGATCGATCTCTCGCGTCAATTGACCGATGGCCGCGGCGTCGACGTCGTTCTGGAGTCGGCCGGCAGTGCGCGTGCGTTTCGGATGACGAGTGAGGCGGTGCGGCCGGGCGGCGAGGTCATCTGGCTCGGCAAGATCGATGTCGCGCAGGACGTCGCGTTTCGATGGGGTTCCTTGATGCAGGAAAAGCGCATGCGGCGCTCGAGCTATGGCGGCGCGCGGCCGCTGCGCGACTTTCCGATGCTGGCGCAGGCCGCACTCGACGGCCGCCTCAAGCTGGATCAGTTGATCACCGCGCGCATCTCGCTCGAAGATGTCAACGCGGGTTTCGAGGCGCTGCGACGCGGCGCTGCGATCCGCAGCGTCGTGATGTTGTGATCACGTCTCGATGGTCTTGCGGGTGAAGCTTTCGATGTAGTCGAGCAGGCGATCGGACGCTTTCGCTGCGGCTTCCGGATCGCGTGCGGCGATCCGCTCGGCGACGTCGGCGTGCAGGCGCGCCGACAGCGGCAGGTCGCCGACTTCCCGGTAGTGCTGGTACCAGAAGCGTCGGGACAGGCCGTGCATCAGGCCCATGGCGCGGGAGGCGAACTCGTTTCTCGCGGCCTGGCTGACCAGCTCGTTGAAGGCGCGATCGAGCCGCATGAAGGTCATGTCGTCGGCCTCATCCGAGGCGCGACGCATGTCCCCGGCAATGGTCGTAAACTGAGCGATTTCCTCCGGCGTTGCGCGCTCGGCAGCGCCGCGCGCCATCAGCCGCTCGAGCTCGCGGCGTACCTCCAGCAGACGCATCTGAGTCCTGAGGTTGATCTGCGACACCAGGATGCCCCGTCGCGGCAGGATGACGACGAGGCCGTCGCGGGCCAGCCGCTGCAGCGCCTCCCGGATCGGGGTGCGGCCGATGCCCAGTTTCGCCGCCAGCGACTGTTCCGACAGGATAGTCTCGGGCGGCAAGGCAAGGGTAACGATCAGTTCCTCGAGTTGCCGATAGGCGCGGTCGGTCAACGTCGCCTGATCGCGCTCGTCGCGTTCGAGGTCGACGCTACGCGGCACGTCGCGCGAGTCTGGCTCGCTCTTCCTGGACCTGGCAGTCTTGCTGGTGCGGGCTCGTGGGGTTCGCCTGTCCGCGGCCATCTGCCGTGATTCTCCCTTTGCTCGTCACGACGATATTTCACGCGTGACGAAGAGGGTCAATCGGGCGTCGGTGTGGCCATCGTGGCCGCGATGCGTTCGATCAATGCGAGATGCTTTCGAGCGTTCGACCGTTGGCTTTCTGGCCCAGCGGGAGCACGACAGGGGCGATCGCGGACGTCTATGAGGTCGATGTCGCGACGTCCGCGCGTGGAGGGCGGATTGCTTCGCGGCGCTCTCAATGACGACGGAGAAGGCGCGCGCTCACATCTATCCCTCAGCCTGAGGAGGCCGCTCCGCGGCCCGTCCCGAAGGCCGAGGCCACCGGCGGGGCCTCATCCTTCGAGACGCACGAAGGCGCGCTCCTTAAGGATGAGGGTCTGGCAGCAGTGCCGTCGAGGCCTTTCGGGTTTTCTTGAAAGATTGTGCTCGCGCAACGTGCTAGGCTAGCGACGTTAGGGTCGACTATTCCGCAAAGCAGCATGAACAGGAACGTGCATTGTTCGCGGCGCTACCTCATCCATGATGGCGTCATCCTGATCCCTCCATCCGCGGAGCCTCCATGACAGCAGAAGCGATCCGCCCCGCCGCCCATCACCATCCCTGGTACAAGGTCCTCTACATCCAGGTCCTGATCGCGATCGCGCTTGGCATCCTGCTCGGCCATTTCTATCCCGGTCTCGGCAAGGAGATGAAGCCGCTCGGTGACGGCTTCATCTCGCTGATCAAGATGATGATTGCGCCGGTGATCTTCTGCACCGTCGTGCACGGCATCTCCTCGATGGGCGACCTCAAGCGCGTCGGTCGCGTCGGCCTGAAGGCTCTGATCTATTTCGAGACCGTCTCGACCGTGGCGCTGGCGGTCGGCCTCATCGTCGGCAGGACCCTGCAGCCCGGGAGCGGCTTCAACATCGATCCGTCCTCAATCGATGCCAAATCGGTCGCGACCTACGTGACCAAGGCGAAAGAGGAGGGGATCGTTGCCCATCTGATGGCGATCATTCCCGACAGCTTCTTCGGCGCGCTGGCGCGCGGCGACCTCCTGCAGGTGCTGTTGATCTCGATTCTATCAGGCTTTGCCATCGCCTTCATGGGCAAGGCCGGCGAGCCGATCGCGTATGCGATCGACCAGGCCGCCAAAGTGTTCTTCGGTGTGATCCGCATCATCGTGCGTGTCGCGCCGCTCGGCGCGTTCGGTGCGATGGCGTTCACCGTCGGCGCCTACGGGCTGGGCTCGCTCTGGAATCTGGTGGCGCTGATCGGCACCTTCTATTTGACCAGCGCGCTGTTCGTCCTGATCGTGCTCGGCTCGATCGCGCGGCTCTCGGGATTCTCGATCATCCGCTTCATCGGCTACATCAAGGACGAGCTGTTGATCGTGCTCGGCACCTCGTCGTCGGAGACGGTGTTGCCGCAGATGATCCAGAAGATGGAGCATCTCGGTGCCTCGCGCCCGGTGGTCGGCCTCGTCATCCCGACCGGCTACAGCTTCAATCTCGACGGCACCAACATCTACATGACGCTGGCGACGCTGTTCCTGGCACAGGCGACCAACACGCCTCTGACGATCTGGCAGGAACTCGGCATTCTGGGCATCGCCATGATCACCTCAAAGGGGGCGTCCGGCGTCACCGGGGCGGGCTTCATTACGCTGGCGGCAACCTTGTCCATCGTGCCTGACATCCCGATCCAGTCGCTCGCCATCCTCGTCGGCATCGACAAGTTCATGAGCGAGTGCCGCGCGCTCACCAATTTGATCGGCAACGGCGTCGCCTGCGTCGTCATCAGTCTCTCGGAGGGTGAGCTCGACAAGGCGAAGCTGCACGAGACCATGGCAAATCCCCTCGAACTCGGCGAGGCGCTCGAGCCGGGCGGGGGCTCGTAGCGACGCCATAATGCATAACCAGGCGGATATAGCAAAAAGCGTATAGCACGCTCGCTATGGCCAGCGGGCGCCGGTCCACGTGCCTGCTTGACTGACGCATATCTCGCCGGTTATAGATCGATCAATAGCCAACGGGTTATCGATCCCAAATGCCAAACGCTCACGATGAGCTCTTCAGGGCGCTCGCCGATCCGACCCGGCGGGCCATCTTTGAGCGATTGTGCCGCGAAGGAGAGCAGACGGTCGGGGCTCTGACGGCTCTGGCCGGGGTCTCGCAACCGGCCGTCTCGAAGCACCTTGTCGTTCTGAAGCATGCGGGACTCGTGCGCGACCGCCACGAAGGCCGCCAGACGCACTACAGCGCGCAGCTCGGTGCGTTAGCCCCGCTGATCGACTGGACCAGCCAAATGGCCGGCTTCTGGCAAAGCCGGTTCGACCACCTCGAAGATCTGCTCAAAAGGATGGACCAATGACCAACATTGCGACCGAAACGCGCTCCGTCATTGTCGAACGCGAGATACCTCATCCGCCGGAAAAGATCTGGCGCGCGCTCACGCAACCACACCTGATCGAGGAGTGGCTGATGAAGAACGACTTCAAGCCCGTCGTGGGCCACCGTTTCAATCTTCGCGGCGAGTGGGGCGGCGTGCTGGACTGCGAGGTCCTCGCGATCGAGCCGAACAAGGCGCTGTCCTACACCTGGAATTTTGCGCACGACGATGCAGCCTTTAACCTGAAGAGCGTGGTGACCTTCACGCTCACGCCAACGAGCACGGGCACTCATCTGCGTATGGAGCAGTCGGGCTTCCGTCCCGATCAGAAGCAGGCCTACGGCGGCGCCAACGCCGGGTGGCAGCAGTTCTTTGCGAATCTGGAGCAGGTGTTGGGGCGGACAGAGTGAGCTCTGCGGGTGAACACAATGGCCAACAGGACGTCCAGCAAGTCAACGAAAGTTGCGACAAAGGCGGCCAAGCCGGGCGCGGCGAAAGCGGCCAAACCGCGCAAGGCGGCGGCCCCGATGTTGCAGTCCGGCAAGGACGCAAAGCCTGTTCTCCTCACAGGAGGCAACCCACAGATCGCGAAGGCGGACGGCGACGCCCCGGTGCAGGCCTACATCGCCGCCATGCCGGGGTGGAAAAGCGATGTCGGACGCCGCCTCGATGCGTTGATCGTGCGCACCGTCCCCGGCGTGCGCAAGGCGGTCAAATGGAACTCTCCGTTTTATGGCGTCGAGGGCCAGGGCTGGTTCCTCGGCATCCATTGCTTCACGAAGTACGTCAAGGTGGCTTTCTTTCGCGGCAGGTCATTGCGTCCTGTTCCGCCTGGCGAGTCCAAGAGCAAGGACACGCGCTACCTCGACATTCATGAAGACGACGAACTCGACGAAGCGCAGTTCGCCGCCTGGGTGAAGCAAGCCAGCGAAATGCCCGGCGAATGGATGTGAGCGGCGGGTGCGAGGACGAACGATAGCGGACAAGAAGGCTACAGCCACCATGAAGAAAAGCGGCTCGAAGGAAGCAGACTCTCCTTCTCGGCTGATAGATGCGAGGATCGAGGAGCTGGGTGACTGGCGGGGCGAGACGCTTGCTCGAGTCCGCAATCTCATCAAGCAGGCCGACCCTGAAGTGGTCGAGGAGTGGAAGTGGAGAGGGGTTCCAGTGTGGGAGCACGGTGGGATCATCTGCACCGGCGAGACCTATAAGAGCGTCGTCAAGATGACCTTCGCCAAGGGCGCCTCATTGGAGGACCCTTCAGGCCTCTTCAACTCCAGCCTCGAAGGCAACACCAGGCGTGCGATCGACATCCATGAGGGCGACAAGATCAACGAAGCAGCGTTGAAGGCTCTCATTCGCGCGGCCGTGGAACTGAATCGCTCTCAGAAGAAACCAAAGAAGGCTTGAGGAGTCAGCGAAGACGCATCATTCCGGCACGCCGGCCGCCCGCAGCGCCTCGGCATAGGTTTGCGCCATGGGCTCGACCGGGAAGGGGATACGGGACAGGAATCCCGCGATCGAAAATTCCGGTTCGACCTTCAGCAATTCCCGAGCGACCTGCGCTGCGCGGTCGCGCTCGCCGGTCTTCACCAGCGCCACGGTGAGGACGCGCAGCGCCACCGCAAAGCGGCGGTTCTGCGCCAGCGCTTTTTCCGCCCAGGTAATCGCTTCAGGGAAATTCTCGTCCAAAACGGCGCAGATCGCGAGCGCTCCGGAAGCGAACCAGCCGCGCGGGTCGCGGGGATTGAGCCGCTGCGCCCGCTCGATCATGGCGCGGCCGGCGCCCTGATTGCCGCGCATCGCCTCGATCCAGCCGCCGAGCGTGAGCGCCATCGCGGAATTCGGGTTGATCGCAAGCGAGCGGCTGAACAATTCGCGCGCCGGCTCAATTTCGTCGGCCATGTTCCAGATCGCGAACGCGGCCATCCACAACACCTGCGCATCGTTCGGCGCCAGCTCGACCGCGCGCCAGGCCAGCGTGACGGCCTTGCTGCGATATTGCTCGTCCGGCCCGATCCAGCCCTGGAAATGGCGCAGCGCATGGCAATAGGCGGATGCCGCCATTGCCGGCGCGTAGGCGGAATCGATCGCGAGTGCCTGGTCGAGGCAATCGATCGCCGCCGCAATGCTGTCAGCGGTGAACTCATAACGCAGACTGTAGGCGCGCAGCAGCAGGTCGTAGGCGTCGAGCTGGCTTGGGGGAGAGGACCTGCGGCGCTCCGCTTCGGCGAGATGCAGCGTCGGCTCGATTGCGGCCACCACGCTTTCGGTGATGCGGTCCTGCAGGTCGAACACTTCGCTGGCGTCGCCGTCGAAGCGGTCGGCCCAGAGATGGACAGCCGAATTCGCATCGATGAGCTGGCCCGTGATCCGCAACCGATCGCCACCGCGGCGAACGCTGCCTTCCAGCACGTAGCCGACGCCGAGCTCGCGGCCGACCTGGCGGATATCGACCGCCTTGCCCTTGTAGGTGAAGGAGGAGTTTCTCGCGATCACGGATAGTCCGCTGCAGCGCGACAGCGCCGTGATGATGTCCTCGGCGACCCCGTCGGCAAAATACTCCTGTTCGGGATCGCCGCTCATATTGGTGAACGGGAGCACCGCGATCGACGGGCCTTCGAAGGCGGCAACCGGCAGGCTCGTGCTCTCGTCGGCGGCTTGCTCGCGGACCTCGCCGACGAAACGAATGCCCTTGCGGGGGAGCGTGCGGATCAGCCGCTGCTCATCGCCATTGTCGCCGATCGCCGCGCGTGCGGCGTTCAGCCGGCTACTCAGCGTTGCCTCCGAGACGATCCGTCCGTGCCAGACGGCGGCTAGCAGGTCGTCGCGGCTGACGACACGCTCGCGTGAACGGATCAGGAATTCCAACAGATCGAACACCTGCGGCTCGACGGCGACGAGCCCATCGTCCCGGCGCAGCTCGCGGCGGTCGGTATCCAGAACGAAGTCGTTGAAATGATAGAGCAATTTATAGGGCCTGCCGGCTGTGACGGGAGTCGCAACGAACCTAGCACAAGGCGCCCGCCGCAAAAATCAAAGCCATCTGAAGGATAAATCCAGATAGTCTCCAAGCGCTCACGGTCGGGAGGGGGCAAAAGGTCGCCAGTTCGAAACGGAGATCGCCATGTCCCAGGATATCAACCGGAGCCGCCGCCGCTTCTTCGGCGTTGCCGCCGGAACCTTCGCCGCCGCCCAGTTCGGCCTGATCGGATCCGCCTATGCGCAGGGCGCCAAGAAGGTGACGCTGCCCGCGGCGCGGCCGGGGGCGCATACGTCGTTCGGCCCGTTGAAGCAGATCGACGCCGGCCTCCTCAATGTCGGCTATGCCGAGGCAGGGCCTGCTGGTGGTCCCGTGGTGATCTTGCTGCACGGCTGGCCTTACGACATCTACAGCTATGTCGACGTCGCGCCGCTACTGGCATCCGCCGGCTATCGCGTGATCATCCCTTATCTGCGCGGCTATGGCCCCACGCGTTTCCTGTCCGATGCGACGTTGCGAAACGGCCAGCCGGCGGCGCTCGCGGTCGACATCGTCGCGCTGATGGATGCGCTCAAGATCGAGAAGGCGACGCTTGCCGGCTACGACTGGGGCGCGCGCACGGCCAACATCATCGCCGCGCTCTGGCCCGAGCGCTGCAAGGCGATGGTCTCCGTCAGCGGCTACCTGATCGGCAGCCAGGAGGCCGGCAAGATGCCGCTGCCGCCGAAGGCTGAACTGCAATGGTGGTACCAGTTCTATTTTGCCACCGAGCGCGGGCAGCAGGGCTACGACAAGTACCGGCACGACTTCGCCAGGCTCATCTGGCAGCTCGCTTCGCCGAAGTGGAATTTCGACGACGCCACCTTCGAGCGTAGCGCGGCCGCCTTCGACAATTCCGATCACGTCCGCATCGTCATCCATAACTACCGCTGGCGGCTCGACCTCGCCCAAG
The DNA here is from genome assembly GCF_059512425.1 of Bradyrhizobium sp. Leo78. Lineage (NCBI taxonomy): Bacteria > Pseudomonadati > Pseudomonadota > Alphaproteobacteria > Hyphomicrobiales > Nitrobacteraceae > Bradyrhizobium > Bradyrhizobium sp. Leo78. Next base: position 4,006 of record NZ_JCAMOT010000009.1, on the reverse strand, counting down.
GCGAAGCGAAATACGACGATCTGGAGAAGAAGCTGGCGACATTCCCTGTTATCACGGTGCCGACCATCACCATGGAAGGCGATGCCAACGGCGCGCCGCATCCGGAGCCGAGCGCCTACGCCAAAAAATTCGCCGGCAAGTACGAGCACCGCCTCATCACCGGCGGCATCGGCCACAATCTGCCGCAGGAGGCCCCGCAGGCCTTCGCGCAGGCCGTCATCGATGTCGATAACGTCTGATCGAACAGCAACACGGTATCAAACTGATGCGACAGAATCTGAAATGGGCCCTGGCGGCCCTCATGGTGGCGTGCGCCACGACGGCAGTGCCCTTCGCCGCCAGCCTTGCCGACGATGGGGCGTCGCCGATCTTCGGCGTCAGGATTCCCGAAGGCTATCGCGACTGGAAGCTGATCGCGGTCGGACAGGAGGTCGGCCTCGATGAACTGCGGGGCGTCCTCGGCAATGCTGCCGCGGTCAAGGCCAGCAAGGGTGGCACGCTGCCGTTTCCGGACGGCACGACCTTCGTCAAGCTAGCCTGGAAGCATGTCCCGGTCGAAGGCCTCGACGGCGCCTTTATCACCGGCCCGCCCACGACCGTCCAGATCATGGTCAAGGACTCCGCCAAATACGCCTCCACCGGCGGCTGGGGCTTTGGCCGGTTCATCGACGGCAAGCCCGTCGACGAGGCCCAGCACAGGACCTGCTTCGCCTGCCACGAAGCCCATGCGAAGGATCACGATTTCGTCTTCACGCGATATGGACGCTAGAGCATGATCCGGAAAAGTGGAATCCGGTTTTCCCTCGTGACAAACGCGCAGCGTTTGCGCGGAGATCATGCTCCAAACAAAGACTCCCGGGAATTCACAGGAGGGGTGGGTACCTAATCTGGCGCAACAGCCATTGCGAAGCTACTTTCTCGCGGCAACGCATGCGAGGAATGGCTTTGAGCATCACCATCTACGGCATCAAGAACTGCGACACCATGAAGAAGGCGCGCGCCTGGCTCGACGGCCATGGCGTCGCCTATGATTTCCACGACTACAAGGCGGCCGGCATCGCCAAGGACAAGCTGAAGCAATGGAGCGACGAGGTCGGCTGGGAAACGCTGCTCAACCGGGCCGGCACCACATTCAAGAAATTGCCCGACGCCGACAAGGAAGGCCTGAACGAGCGCAAGGCCCTGGCGCTGATGGCGGCGCAGCCGTCGATGATCAAACGGCCGGTGCTGGACCTCGGCGGCAAGCTCCTAGTCGGCTTCAAGGAGGAGGTCTACGCCAAGGAAGTGAAGTCGCGCGGCCGCAAGGGGTAGGGCGGGGGCGATTTTCGGGAACCTCTGCGCCTCGGCCGCATCTAATTCTGGTATCCGCTGGAATGAAGGCGAGAACGCCATGCAATCGGCCACCACACCCAAGTCTGCGCCGGCTGCGGCCGGCGACGTCGAACTCGTCAAGCGCGCATTGGCCCGCGACGAGGCCGCCGTTCGCGCCATGCTTAAAGCCAACAATCGCAGGCTCTATCGGCTGGCGCGCGGCATCCTGCGCAACGACAGCGAGGCCGAGGACGTCGTCCAGGAAACCTATGTCCGGGCCTTCACGCATCTTGCCGCTTTCCGCGGCGAGTCCAGCCTGTCAACATGGCTGTCGCGGATCACGATGAACGAGGCGCTGGGACGGCTGCGCCGCGACCGGCCCGGGGTCGAAATTTCGTCACTGCCGCAAGGCGCGCTGGAAGCGCAGATCATCCAGTTCCCCCTGATGTCCACTGCAGACGATCCTGAAAAATCCATGGCTCAGCGCGAAATCCACAGAGTTGTCGAGGCCGCCATCGACGAACTGCCGGAGGCGTTTCGCCTCGTCTTCATCACGCGCGTGGTTGAGGGCATGAATGTCGAGGAGACCGCCGAGCTTCTTGACCTGAGGCCTGAGACGGTGAAGACGCGGCTGCACCGCGCCCGCGCCATGCTGCGCGACAATGTCGAGAAGAAGATTGGTCCTGTCATCATGGAGATGTTCCCGTTCGCCGGCCGCCGCTGCGACCGGCTGACCGAAGCCGTGCTGCAACGGCTCGACTACATCTGAAGAATTTGGGAACCTCGCCCGCCGATCGCCATCCAACTCCTGTGCAAACGAAATGCGCCGTCGGAAACCCGAGGCGCCACAGGAGGACCAGAGATGTTCGCTCAATTGGGAGCAGCGATCGCCGCGGTGATGTTGTTGAGCAGCCCAGCGCTTGCCGAAAGCAAGCTCACCGATCCACAGATCGCCCACATCGCGTACACCGCCGGCAATATCGACATCGCGGCGGCCAAGCAGGCGCTGACGAAGGCCAGCAACAAGGACGTCAAGGCGTTCGCGGAAGACATGGTGCGCGACCATGAGGCCGTGAACAAGCAAGCGCTCGACCTCGTCAAGAAGCTCAAGGTCACGCCCGAAGACAACGACACCAGCAAGGCATTGTCGAAGCAGGCGGCCGACAAGCTCGCCGAGCTCGGCAAGCTCCACGGCGCCGCCTTCGACAAGGCCTACATCGCCAACGAGGTCGCCTATCACAAGACCGTCGACAGCGCGCTGGAAACGAAGTTGATCCCATCGGCCAGCAACCCCGAGCTGAAGAGCTTGCTGCAGACCGGCCTGAAGATCTTTCAGGGCCACGAGCAGCACGCCGAGCATGTCGCCGCACAGCTGAAATAACATTGTAGGGGAGCTGCCCATGCAGCCCGGACGCCTCTGTCTGATCGCCGGCGTGCTTTCCCTTGCGGCGATGGTGGTCCCCGCGCATGCCGCGACGATCACGATCGTGATGGAGAATCTGGTGGTCTCGCCGGCCGAGGCCACGGCCAAGCTCGGCGATACCATCGAATGGGTGAACAAGGACGTGGTCGCGCACACCGCGACCGCGAAGAACGGCGATTTCGACGTGACGATACCGCCGAGGAAGACCGTGACTTACGTCCTGAAGAAGGCGGGCACGGTCGACTACTACTGCCGCTTCCATCCCAACATGAAGGCGATACTGAAGATTGCCAGTGAGCCGTCGCCTTGATCGGCAGGAGGCTCATGGAACCTTGCTGCAGGTCTCCATTCCAGGGTAGATATACTTCCGGACGTCAACCGGCCTCGATCATCAACCCTTGAGGGAGAGAGCAGTGGGACTGTCCTGGCAACAAGGTCCGCTCTCAACGGGAGCATTTGGCCGGTTCCTCGTGCCCGAACCGCTGCCGAAGCGATTGTTATACGTAGAGCGTTTGCGCCGGCGCATGCGCGTGCGCTTCGGGGAAATCTGGATCGCTGACAGCGAGCATGTCCTCTTGCTCTTCGAACCGGGCCGGTATCCGGTCGCCTATTTCCCGGAGAGCGATGTTTCGCCACACGTCCTGGAGCGCACCGAGCATACCACGGAGCATCCCGATCTCGGGCCCACGTCCTGGTACAGCGTTCGGGCGGACGAACAACACATCGCGCCGCGAGGAGCGTGGCAGCACACCGGTCTGCCCGCCCACGCGAGCGAACTGCAGGCGCGCGTCGCATTCGCCTGGCGGGCCATGGATGCATTCTACGAAGAAGACGAAAGAATCCTCGGCCATGCCGCTGACCCCTACCACCGCATCGACATTCGCCAGGCCTCGCGTAACCTCGTTGTCCGCCATGGTGAACGGATCATCGCCGACACCAAGCGGCCGCTGGTCCTCTACGAGTCCGGCTTCGCGCCGCGCTGGTACGTTCCACGCGCTGATATCGATGAGGCCGCTCTCGCTCCGGTGAAACTCCAGACCTTCTGCCCGTACAAAGGACTGTGCAGCTACTACAGCATCGGTGACGCACGCCAGGCGGCCTGGTTCTATCCTGATGCTTATCCCGAGGTGCGCCGCATCTCCAACCTGGTGTCGTTCGAACCTGATCTCGTCACGGTCCTTCTCGATGGCACCCTGCTCCATCTTGAGCCGGGTCAGACGGTGGTCCCGCATGGCCCCGATCGCAACCTCGACCTCGCCGAGGTGGTTCGCC